>NZ_CAMLDX010000078.1 GCF_946478885.1 uncultured Bacillus sp.
TTAAAGGTGATTATTCAGCCATTTCAAGTTGGGTTATAGTCATGTTATTTCTCTTAGGAAATATATTTTTTGTTAATGCAAGATATTATTTATCCAAGAAGTAAAATACGGTATTATCTAATGAATTATAACAATGATCGATCATCAACAAACAACTATTTAGTAAAAAAGCCAAAAGACATTCTTACATCTCTTTCACTCATCAAGATTCAGTAATCGGGTGCGATTTTGGAGCACACAACAATTAGGAAATGATCAAACTGTTTTATAAAACTGAAACTTTAAACTATCAGATAAGAATCCATTTTGTTCAATCCTTTTTCAAAATGGATTCTTTCTATATATCATAATTGTGGGGGATTTTTGATCAAACTTTATTTCAAAGCGACAAGTAATCCTCTAAAGAATTTAATCAAATTTCAACCCTTTTAATGCCTCAGCGAGTGCATTATTTAAAGGTTCTTCATCCTTATTTTGGTTTTTTAAATACTTCTGTACCGTACGTTTATCTACTTTTCCGTTAGATTCTTTTTTACGGCGTGCTTGGAAAGCAGATAGTTTTTCTCGATAGCCGCATTTACATGTGAAGATTTGACCCTCACCTTCACCTCTAAGTTCTAATTTTTTATGGCATTGTGGGCAGCGTGCGTTTGTGACTCGCGAGACATTTTTACGATGTCCGCATTCACGGTCCTGACAGACCAGCATTTTGCCTTTTTTTCCGTTCACTTCAAGCATTGGTTTTCCACAGTCGGGACATTTTTTTGTGGAAATGTTGTCGTGCTTAAACTTTTTGTTACTTGCTTTAATTTCAGCAACGATTTCTTTCGTGTGTTTTTTCATTTCATTTATAAATACTTCTTTTTTTAGCTTCCCTTTTGCAACTAGCTCCAATTTTTGTTCCCATTCGGCCGTTGTTAATGGTGAACGTAATTCTTCGGGTACTAAGTCTAATAGTTGACGCCCTTTCGATGTGATGTGGATTTCTTTTCCTCGTTTTTCTATTAAAAAAGAATTAAAGAGTTTATCGATAATATCTGCACGAGTGGCAACAGTTCCTAGACCGCCAGTCGTTTTTAACGTATCTGCAAGTTGTTTATTTTGCGTCTCCATATACTTCGTAGGGTTTTCCATTGCCGATAACAATGTCGCTTCTGTAAAACGTGCAGGTGGCTTTGTTTGGCCAGATGTTTGTGTGATTAGTTTAACGTTTAATGTTTCTCCTTTTTCAATGCGGGGCAAGATTTGTTCTTTTACATCATCAGTAGATTCCTCGTCATCAAATTGGTTTTCATAAACCTCTTTCCAACCGGCATTCACGATTGTTTTCCCACGAGCAACGAAGTTTTCATTTCCTATTTTCGCACGCAGCGTTAACTGCTCGTATTCAAACGCAGGGAATAGCACAGCTAGGAATCGTTTTACGACTAAATCATAAATTTTGCGTTCTTTATCAGTGAAGGCTGAGAAGTTCACATAGCCTTCGGTTGGGATGATCGCATGGTGATCACTTACTTTGCTATCATCTACAAATGATTTAGAAGCCTTAATTGGCTTTTTAAGCACCTTATTTACTAGTGAACGATAATCTCCCACCCCACAAGCTTTCAAACGTTCTGGTAGCGTTCCTACAATGTCTGATGAGAGGTAGCGTGAATCTGTACGAGGATACGTTAAAACTTTGTGCTGCTCATACAGTTTTTGCATGATGTTTAATGTTTCTTTAGCAGAGTATCCAAAGATCTTGTTCGCATCACGTTGTAGCTCTGTTAAGTCATAAAGACCAGGTGAAAATGTTTTTTTAGGTTTACGATCGAGATCAATGACCGTGGCATTTTTGCGGCCAAGTTGCTTAACAATTTGATCAATTTTATCTTTATCAAAACTCCTGTTATTTCCTTTAGCATCTTGCCATGTTAGCTTTAGCTCATTTGCTGTTTGTGCTTCAATTCCGTAGTAAGTCTGGGGTTTAAAATTTTTAATTTCATCTTCACGTTTAGCGATGATAGCTACAACTGGTGTCTGAACGCGACCACAATTCAATTGTGCATTAAATTTTGTAGAAAGAGCACGACTGGAATTAAGTCCAATATACCAATCTGCCTCTGAACGAGCTACAGCAGAAGCATACAAATTTTCATAAGACTTGCCAGGTTTTAAGTTATGAAATCCATCTTTTATCGCTTTATCTGTAACTGAAGAAATCCACAGTCGTTTAATGGGTTTCTTTACTTTTGCTTTTTCAATAATCCAACGGGCTACTAATTCCCCTTCGCGCCCGGCGTCTGTTGCAATAATAATCTCTGTTACATCTCCACGTACCATCTGGGATTTCACTGCATTAAATTGCTTCCCTGTTTGTTTAATGACTGTTAATTTTAACCGCTCAGGAAGCATTGGTAGATCTTCCAGTTTCCATGTCTTATATTTCACATCATAGTTCTCCGGATCAGCTAATGTTACTAAGTGACCTAAAGCCCAGGTCACAATATATTTATCCCCTTCTAAAAATCCATTTCCTTTTTTGGTACATTTTAATACCTTTGCAATATCTCTAGCAACTGAAGGTTTTTCAGCTAAAACCAGGCTTTTTGCCATACTTTCCTATCTCCTTTAATTACTTTGTAAGTTTAATATAACATAGTTTGGGTTTGAAACATGAATAGACTCTATTCCCAAAAGGAGAGTTGTTAGGCTTCTTGGATTCAGGGAATAGGCCTGAATGATTTAAACTCTTAACTTATAAGCCCCAAAACGAACTTGGACAATAAGAGTAATATTTATTATATTGCTTAAGTACCAAGGAGTCTGACATCATGAAACAAACTAAACATTCCAAGAAATTCAAATTACAAGTAATCAAAGAAGCTCAAGAAACAGGAAATAATACCATAGTAGCCGTCGATATGATTTGAATGCAAACATGGTTAGTCAGTGGGTATTGCCTATCAAGCTGGCAGTTTGGAACCTACGTGGAAGCTTATCAGGAAGTCACGAATTTTATGGTGTTCTACAATGAGAGATGGATGCATTCTAGTCTTTTAGACTTGTCACCCATGGAATTCTATCAAAAACAAAACTTATTGGTGATAAAGGAGGTCCGGGTATAATGAGTTGTATTCATTAGCATCAGCTTGACTGGGAGTGGCGGTCATGCTAGCCTGGTTTGGCGATGCCAAGGCCGGGAACTAAGTGCTATAATAAGCGCAGAGATCCAGGCCCTTTTGTTATTTATTATTTTTCATCCGCTTCTATTCTGTTTTTAAAGGCTTCCTGAGTGGCTAATAGCTCCTCATCTTCCTGTGCTTCGGTTGTATGGCGTTCAACTAATGTATGGGCTGGAAATTCGCCCGGGTGATTTTTCTTTTTCCGATCAAATTGCTTGCCTCGTCCCATGTAGCTTCACTCCTTTCTTATTTCCTCAATATTTTTTGCCTGAGGACTGTGCTTTATCCCAAGAAATGAATAGCAATTCGCTCTGTTCGTTGGATTTTTCCTGATCATCATTGTTTTCTGCATTTTTATGAAATCATTTTCATCTTGTGAGTTAATTCACAATTTGTTCATGGAATTATGTCAAGAGACATACTATAATAACCATATGAAACGAAACATTCCAGGTGAATGTTGAGTCCCTCCCCTAATTTATGAAATGAATTTCGTATAAAAATAATGTTCTTCCCCCAGAGAACATTATTTTTATTTTTGTCATTATATTATCCCTTCCGGTGTCCTCCTTTCTTATCATTTTGATTCATATAGAAATAGCATCTAAATAAAATGGATTATTTGTCGAAATAAATATTAATGAGAATTTGGATAAATAAAAATTGATCTTGGTGTTGTATTTACTGATCAAAGATTGAAACAAGATGGGTGATAGATCATGGATTTGACTACTATTATTGGAATTTTATTAGGTGTTATTGCAATCGGGGTAGGAATGGTTTTAAAAGGAGTCAGTGTATCTGCTTTGGTTAACCCTGCTGCCTTCTTAATCATTATTGCGGGTACCATCGCATCCGTAACAATTGCCTTTCCGCGGGCAGAATTAAAACGAATCCCCATGCTTTTAGGAATCATTTTTAAAGAAAAAAAGATGGTAGATACAGTAGAATTAATCAGATTGTTTTCTGAATTGGCGCAACTGGCACGAAAGGAAGGACTCCTTTCTCTTGAAGCCAAAATTAATGAATTAGAAGATCCTTTTCTACGCAATGGTTTATCTCTCGCGGTTGACGGACAAAGTGCAGATTATATCCGTGACGTTTTGACAGAGGAAATTGAAGCAATGGAAGAAAGGCACCGCAGCGGGGCGCTCATATTTTCCCAAGCTGGAACATATGCTCCAACCTTAGGGGTATTGGGAGCTGTTATTGGTCTTATTGCAGCGCTGGGCAATATGTCTGACACCGATGCCTTGGGCCATGCCATCAGTGCGGCTTTCGTTGCTACGCTTTTGGGGATTTTCACTGGATATGTGTTATGGCATCCATTTGCCAATAAATTAAAAAGAAAGTCCATCCTGGAGGCAAATACTAAGTATTTAATGATTGAAGGAATTTTATCGATTCTCGAAGGAGAGGCACCACGGGTTATCGAACAAAAATTAGTCTCATATCTTCCTTCTCGTCAAAGGAGGAAATTTTTTGAAGAAGGTAGCGTGACAAAGGATGAGAGACCGTAGGAAAAAGAAAAAGGAAGAGGACCATATTGATGATTCATGGCTTCTGCCTTATTCTGATTTGCTAACGTTACTAGTGGCGATGTTTATTGTTCTCTTTGCCATGAGTTCAGTAGATAGTGACAAGTTCCAGTCTTTGTCTCAAGCATTTAATGAAGAATTAAACGGCGGTACAGGTCTGTTTGAATATCCCAGTCCACTGCCGGAGGGTAGCAAGGAATCGACCAATGATGGGGATCATAAGAGACCTGGCCAGACGGATGAACAGCTTGAAGAACAGCAAAAGCTTGGCATCATTCAAGATCGTGTTAATGCATATATTGAAGAAAATGGTTTGCAAAACTCTCTTGAAACCTCTTTAACGAGTGAGGGGTTATCTGTTACGATTTTGGACAATGTCCTGTTTAATTCAGGCAGAGCAGAAGTTCGGGAAGAAAATTTATCGATTGCCAAGGAAATCTCCAATCTTTTAGTAATGGATGTCCCGCGGAATATTATAGTCTCAGGGCATACAGATAATGTTCCAATACAAAATTCCAACTTTCGTTCAAATTGGGAGCTTAGTGTGATGCGAGCGATAAATTTTATGAGGATTCTACTGGAAAATGATCAATTAAATCCTGAATTATTTAGTGCTAACGGTCATGGTGAATTTGATCCAATTGCATCAAACGACACAGAAGAAGGGCGAGCAAAGAATAGAAGGGTAGAAATTTTAATCCAACCAATTACGAGTGGTATGAAAAATACAGATGAGAAAAACTGAGTCTTTACACTCAGTTTTTTTTTACAAATTAAGAGAAAAAAAGGAAAAAATATATAATTAAGGAGATATATGTCGTGAAATGTTTGATTTTACCAAAAAAATTGGTATAAAGACTCATGAAATTACGACAAATTGTAACAATCTAACTAATCAGAATCGTTTATAATAGAATAGATGATGATGATGAAAAAAGAGATCGAAGGCTAACCAGTAATTGTTTGTACTTAAAATTATGATCAGATCATTCAATGGCAGCCTTACCGCCTGAATGCGATTTGTATTTTAGGAGGATATATCGTGAAAGAAATTCAAAACATTACTAAGCAATTAGATCTCGAATGGCTTCAATTAATACAAGAGGCAAAAAATTTAGGTATAGAGAAAGAAGAAATTCGTGAATTTTTAAGCAGTCAAAAAGAAAAAGAAAAACTGCAATAATTCATGTCGGTCTATAAATATAAAAAAAGACTATCCTTTTACAAAGTATTTCTCAATGAGAGATACTTTTTCTTTTTCAGAAAAAGCCCCCTCCACACCATATATTTGCCTGAATAAAGAAGAAATACAAAAGAGAAGAGATTATGTATGTTTAATGGAAATCCATAAAGAAACTGCTATTATCAAGAATGAGAAACTGAGCAATCATGATTATTTCTTTTGGCTTTCCTTCCATTTGTTAAACTCAAGAAATTCACGGAATTGCTCCTTTGATACGCCAGATTCCATTGCTTCTTGAATGATTTTTATCCATTCAGAATCCAGGTCCTCCTTATTCGGTTGGTCCAGAATCAGAATATCGACGGGTACTCCAAGTACAGCAGCAATTTTTTCTAAGAAATGAATGGAAGGATTTGTTTGTAAATTTCTTTCAAGAGAGCTTAAATAAGACTTTGCTACGCCTGCCTGCAGGGCAAGTTCAGACAAAGACATTTTCTTTTCTTGTCGAAGTTTTTTAACTCGTTCACCTATCATTTAATTCACTCGCTTCTTTATATAAATGTCTCAAATTGTCAGTCAAGCGGGTCTATAATGCTTGTAATTAAAATAGCATGGGATCATGTACAATTGCAAAGATGAGCAAAATTCTCATCTAATAATCATTTTCATATTGGATAAACTCCTTGACCCTGTTTTTTATTTTAGCAAAATAACGAAATAGTTCCATATTAAGAACGTTAGTTTTAATCATTTTACCATATAATACACAAAATATTCACTTTTTATAGGATAAAATTTTTATGAGAAAATGTACTTTCTGTATATCTTTTAATTTTTTTTAAAAGGATAAAGTTTTGCAACTATACGCGAAACAATTTAGAATAAAATGTAGCATTAGGCAGTTATGAAAGAGAGGCATATAGAATGATTGTGTTAAAATCACCAAGGGAAATTGAAAAAATGAAGAAAGCAGGCGAAATTCTCGCTTCCGTTCACCGGCAGCTGGATGCAATGATTAAGCCGGGAATTTCAACTTGGGAGATAGACCAGTTTGTTGAAAGCTATTTGAAAAAGCTGGGAGCTACTCCCGAACAAAAAGGCTATAAAGGATATCAATTTGCAACATGCGCAAGTATAAATGATGAGATTTGCCACGGGTTTCCTCGAAGAGAGCCATTGAAAAACGGCGATATTGTTACGATTGATATGGTGGTGAATGATCATGGAGGCCTTGCTGATTCTGCCTGGTCATATGCTGTCGGCGATATTTCTGAAACAGCTCAAAAATTGCTTGATGTAACAAAAAAGGCGCTTTATCTTGGAATTGAGCAGGCACAGCCGGGAAATAGAATTGGTGATATTGGCCATGCTATTCAAACCTATGTAGAGGGTGAGGGTTTTTCTGTTGTCCGTGAATTTATCGGACATGGAATTGGCCGAGTGATTCATGAAAAACCGGATGTTCCACATTATGGTCTACCGGGCAAAGGTCCGCGGATCAAAGAAGGAATGGTATTTACCATTGAACCAATGGTAAATGCAGGCACATACAGAATGAAAATGGATAGAAACGGATGGACGTCAAGTACAGAAGATGGACAATTATCTGCTCAGTACGAACATACGATTGCAATTACGAAGGATGGACCAATGATCCTGACAGAACAGGATGAAAAGTAAGCCCTGTTCTTATTAGGAACGTTATAGAAGAAATACTGGATGCGAATGAAACAGAAAAGGTATTTTGGGGGGATAAGAGAGCTGATCTGAGAGTGCTTTTTTCCATTAGTGTTCTTTAAATTATATTAAGAATATTTTATGGGTGCGATGTCAAACTGCCAGAGGCAGCCCTCCTCTTTTCCTTTACTGTTTTCTTAGGCTTCCTAATTCTTCGACAATGGCCTGCATTTCGTTTGGACTAAAGGAGTTTTTTTTCATTACGAATTCGTAGATGTCCATTAGGTCTTCATACATATTTTCATCAAAATGAGAAGGTTTAATCACGCCTAGGTTCAATACCTTTAACTTCTCTTTGATTTTTTCTATCATGAACTCAACATTTTCAACTGATTTTTTTGCTAAATTCAAGCTTTTCACCTCGCAGTTTTACATAATCTTATCATAGAAATATTAAACACTAAAGAAATAAGGAAAGGAACTGCTGTAGATAATGAACGTATTGTTTGTATGCTTGGGTAATATTTGCCGATTCCCGATGGCTGAAGCAGTTTTTCGCGATCTTGTTAAGAAGAAGGGGCTTGAGGGGGAAATTTCAGTTGATTCTGCCGGAACTGCAAGCTATCATACTGGTGAACCGCCGCACCGCGGTACAAAAAAGATTTTAAAAAAGTATCAAATCTGTGATGCAGGATTAATTGCCAGACAAATCACCCGAGAAGATTTAAACACATTTGAGTATATTATTGCCATGGATTCTGATAATGTGAGAAGTATCAGGGAAGCAGGAATACATGGCGAGAACACACAGATCCTGAGACTTTTGGATCTCGTGGAGGATGGTTCTTCAAGGAATGTACCGGATCCCTATTATACGGGAAATTTTAATGAAGTGTATGAACTGGTAAAAGAAGGATGTGAACTTCTTTTACAGCGAATAATGAATGACTTGAGCAAGGAGAGGAAAGAAGATGAGTAGTTCAAGGTTTTGGAAAGGTGTCTTCTTAGGAGCTATTGCCGGAGGAGTATTGACCTTATTTGATCGTCAGACACGAACAGCAGTGGCAGAGCATTGCCGGCAGACAAAGGATAGAATTACATATTATGCTAAACATCCGGAAGAGGCTGCACGCCGTGTCACTGAATCCACCCGGAAGATTCGCGCTACCATTGAGGAAGTAGGAGAAGATATTTCTTTTATTACTGAAAAGGTGGAAGAGTTAAGGGAATTAACACCGCAAATGGTGGATGTAGTAAAAGATACCAAAGATGTGTTAATGGATAATGAAATAGAAGAACAGGTAAGGCATCCATTTGAATGAAGCCTGCGGGGTGAATATATGAAAAAGCTGGGGTCATTTATTCTGTATTTATGGAGAAGGCTGGAAATAGATGATTATTTTGGAGTAGCAGCCCAATTATCCTATTATTTTCTGCTTTCATTGTTCCCGCTCCTGATCTTCATTGTTTCATTATTTCCCTATTTGCCGGTGACCCAAAATGACCTACTTAGACTGGTAGAGGATTTCGCTCCTCACGATATAATAAAATTTATTGAATCAAGTTTATCGCAGTTGTCAGAGAAAAATGGTACAATTCTATCCTTCGGATTAATTGGAACCGTATGGTCAGCCTCCAACGGCATCAATGCCATCATCAAAGCTTTGAATAGCGCGTATGAGGTAAAGGAGGCTCGTTCTTTTCTGAGAACTCGCTTAACGGCTATTTTATTAACAATGGCTATGATTGTTGTGATCGTTGTCGCTTTGTTGCTTCCTGTTTTTGGAAAACACATTGGGATCTTTCTTTTTTCAAAGTTCCAGTTATCCACTGAATTTCTTTCAGTTTGGAATGCTTTACGCTGGCTGGTAAGCTCGTTGATCATTTTTATCATTTTTACCGGCCTGTATTGGCTTGCACCAAGCAAGAAGTTTGGCTGTCGTAGCGCCATCCCGGGAGCAATTTTTGCCACGATTGGTTGGATCTTGACATCCTTTGCGTTTTCCTACTATGTTGATCATTTTGGAAATTACTCTGCAGCCTATGGCAGTATTGGTGCTGTTATTGTATTGTTAGTCTGGTTTTATTTATCGGGAGTTATCATAGTTATTGGCGGAGAAATCAATGCATTTTACAGTCGGAAAAATAAAGACTGCTGATTTTCCTTATGTTTCCTTCATGAAATAACGCTTCCTTGACAAAAATATACGAGAAGTATCCACAATCTTTGAGGAGGGTTCATGATGACGAAGCATACAAAAAAAGATGGTAGTACGAAACAAAAGGGTAAAAATAAACCAAGCAAAAAAACTTCCGGTTCTGCTAACGGACAGAACGGATATCACTAAAAAGGGAGGTCCATATGGGCCTCTCTTTCATGAACATATCATATGGCAGGAGGGAGGATTGCTGAACACATTATTTAAGCAATCTCAAGCCGTTCAAGATAACGAGGATGGTGCTACCCTCATGGCCTATCACTCCAAGCGGAAGATCAACAGCTTGTAAAAAGTTTGATGATATTAAGAATACGATGATCGTAATGGAAAAGATGATATTTTGTTTAATAATTTTATTCATCCGTTTAGATAATTGAATGGCCTCTGCAATTCTCAGAAGATTATTTTTCATCAGTACAATATCCGCCGTTTCCAGTGCAACATCTGTACCGCCGCCCATAGCGATTCCAACATTGGCCGTTGCCAGAGCCGGTGCATCATTAATGCCATCACCAACCATGGCAATATTCCCGAATTTTTCCCTCAGTCTTTTAACATATTCAACTTTGTTTTCTGGGAGACACTCTGCAACATATTCATGGACATCGCTTTCGGATGAAATGGATTGTGCTGTTTTCATACTGTCTCCTGTAACCATCACGGTGTAAATCCCCTGCTTCTTTAATTGATTAATGGCGGCTTTTGTTTCTTCCCGCACAACATCCTTTAGAGAGATTACTCCCACAAGAGCATCATTTTTCTGGAGGAAAACGATTGTTTTCCCTTCCCCGGCAAGTCGGACAGCTGCTCCATCGGCAAAATGCATGGCTTTATCTTTTCCAACAAATCCTGCTTTGCCAATTTTCCAATCTGCCTGGTCAAGCACGGCTTTAACACCCCAGCCGGCGACATCTTCAATTCTTTCAGGCTGAAGTAATGGGGAAGGGAGCCTTTCTTTTGCATACTTTACAATGGCATTTGCAAGCGGGTGATTGGAATGATATTCAATGGATGCAGCGACTAGTAAAACCTCTTCTTTGCACAGTGTATTCCCCGCAATGATATCTGTAACCACCGGCTCTCCCTTTGTCAGTGTTCCAGTCTTATCAAAGGCAATTGCTTGCAAATGACTTAAATTTTCTAGATGAATTCCTCCTTTAAAAAGAATTCCGCGGCGTGCTCCATTTGAAATAGCTGACAAAGTTGCTGGCATAATGGAGGCTACTAAAGCACAAGGAGATGCTACAACGAGCAAAACCATGGCTCTGTAAAATGTCTCATTCCATCCCCAGCCCAACAGATAGTGTGGGAGGAACAGCATTAGCGAGGTGGTTAAAAGGACACCCTTGACATACTGCCCTTCAAAGCGTTCGATGAATAATTGGGAAGGAGATTTTTCACTTTGAGCATTTTGCACTAATTCAATGATCTTATGAAATAATGTTTCGTTCGTCGGTTTTGTAATTTCAACAGTGATCGAGCCATTTATATTCACTGTTCCGGCAAAAACCTCAGAGCCGGTTTCCTTTGTGATCGGCATGGACTCACCAGTAATGGCAGATTCATCAATTGCGGCAGTCCCATTAATAATGACACCGTCTGCAGGAAGCCGTTCTCCAGGTTTAATTAAAATTAGGTCGCCAATGACAAGCTGCGAAACTAAAATCCGTTTTTCCATCCCTGCATTGATTAACAGAGCATCCTCAGGCTGAAGGTCCATTAAGGATGAAATTTCTCTGCGGCTTTTGTTTAACGTATAGGATTCTAATGTACCGCTTAAGGCAAAGATAAAAATTAACACAGCACCTTCTGTCCAGTAACCGACAATAGCCGATCCAACCGCAGCCAGGATCATGAGAAGTTCGACATTCAGTTCCTTATTCCTAATGGTTCTGACAATCCCTTCTTTTGCTTTTGCAAACCCTCCGATTAAAAAAGAAAGGATATAAGCAGTAGCTGATAGTGTTTCAAATTCCTGCTGTTTCAGCAGCCATCCGAAGAAAATCAAAATACCGCATAAGACCGTTGCCATCCATTCACCCTGTACTTTAAGTTTTTCCAGTCGATTTCCCTGTACTGTAGCCTTTGGATTCTCCATTACTTGAGGTTCCATTTTCTGTATGCCTCCTTTTACACTATCCTCGTAGTGTTTAAATGATAAGAATAATCAACATCAATACCCTTAAAAAACACGAAAGCTGTCACCAAGAAGGTGACAGCAAATAATTCTGAATTTTCCCATTATGAAATTTACAGTTACTTTACCACATTTTAGTGCATTGACAAAGAAAATTGCTTATAATAAGAAAATAAATTTTTCCTTTGCTTTATAATATTCCGAAAAACAAATAAGGTGTCTAAAAGATCATTTTTAAAATCTTAACGGAAAGGAAAACTTCCCATTAGTTTGCTTTATATATGAAGAAAGAAGGGAAAATAATGGTCGGAAAAGGTAGTATCATGGGGTAAACTATGAGGGCGGAAAGGCATCCATATGATGAAAGGAAAGAAATCTCTATAGCTGTCAACGTTTTATTTTAAGAAAGGCGGAAAGGTAGAATATGAACAAGGTTTTTATGATTTTAACATTTGCTGGTGTTCCTTTATCTGTTATTGGTACTATGATGCACTGGTCCAGTATTCTTCTATTTGTTATCTATTGTTTAACTATTATCGCCCTTGCTAGTTATATGGGGCGTGCAACGGAAAGTCTGGCAGTTGTGGCCGGACCAAGAATTGGCGGGCTGTTGAATGCTACATTTGGAAATGCAGTTGAATTAATCATTTCCATTTTTTCTTTGAAGGCCGGACTAATCGGAGTTGTTTTGGCTTCGTTAACCGGTTCTGTTTTGGGAAACCTCCTGTTGGTTGCAGGATTGTCCTTTTTCATTGGAGGAGTGAAATATAAACGTCAGTCCTTTAATGTGTATGATGCTCGGCATAATTCAGGGCTGCTGATGTTTGCGATCATTGTTGCGTTTGTGATTCCTGAAGTTTTTTCCAAGACAATGAATGAAGTGAATACGATTTCACTTAGTGTTGGAATTTCCATTATTTTAATTATTTTGTATTTAGCTGCTCTCTTTTTCAAACTAGTAACCCATCGCGGAGTGTATGTCTCTCATACTGATAAAGGAACTGCCCATGAAGAAGAGGAGCCTGAATGGGGAACGGTTAAAGCCGTCATGGTTCTAGCCATTGCAACGATTGCCGTTGCTTATATTTCCGAAAATTTAGTGCATACATTTGAAACCGTTGGGCGATCATTCGGATGGACGGAATTATTTATCGGGGTCGTCATTGTTGCGATTGTAGGTAATGCAGCCGAACATGCCTCAGCCATTGTTATGGCAGTTAAGAATAAAATGGATATTGCAGTTGAGATCGCGATTGGTTCTACTTTGCAAGTCTCCATGTTTGTAGCACCTTTGTTAGTATTAATCTCGCTTATATTCCCGACAGCCATGCCGTTAGTATTTACCCTTCCAGAATTAATTTCAATGGCGGCAGCTGTATTGCTGACAGTTGTTATATCCAATGATGGAGAAACCAATTGGTTTGAGGGAGCAACTCTACTGGCTGCCTATTCTATCATGGGCATTGGATTTTATTTACTGTAGTTTTGTACGGCTGCTACAGAAAAGAATAGCTAATCTGCTGTATTGCCAGTTATAGGCAGGAAATTTTACGGCTGGCAGATGGATAAACTGCCAGCGCTCCGAAAACACTATACTGGAAGAAATTTTTTGTATAAGTGAAAGGAGTTTATCAAAAATGAAAAAAGTAATCATTTTTATATCGATTTTTTTCATGTTTTCTTTCCTGCCTTTAGCGAATGCAGAAAGGCACAAAGTTCCTATAGCAGCACCAGCAAAACAGTTAGTCACTGTTCCTAATTCTGTGTTAAATATCACCAGGGAGAATACGTATCCAAACGCAACACCGGATATGCCCAAACTGGAACCAAGTGAACTTACACAGGACCTTATCGATACATCTAAGGTCAAAATCGAAAATCCTGATCTTATACGTATGCTTAATGAAACCTCTGTCAACAGTACTCCGTTTGCTATCGGATACAGGGCAATTATCTATCTTGGACAATGGCCACTTAATTATGAATCTATCGAGACATTGCCAAATTGGGAATATCAAAAAATCAATACAAATTACTTTGATAATCGCGGCGGTAAATCGCCGTATCAAATCCATTATGTTCAGGAAGTCCAAAAAGTTGTCCGCGGCGGCTTAACGGCTAAGATTGCTAATATTGACGAAGTAAAAAAAATGATGCTCATGAAGGCCAGCCAAAAGACAGAACTGCCGCTTGCCTTTGAAACAATTATTGGCGGGGGAACGAAAAAAGATCATGTATACAATGTTCCTCCTAAAATGCTGGGATATTTATATGGGTTCGCCCCGGCTGTAAATGAAAAAGGAAAGGTAACCTTCGGTGAAGTGTATTTAATGCTAAAGGGCGGCAAAAAAATGATTGTCATTAAAAATATAACAACCCAAGGCATTGGAGCCTGGATCCCTATACAAGACCATGTAACATTCAGCTTCGTTGCAAGCGAACTCCCTCGATAGTGGTGTCAGGCACCGCAAAAATACAAAAAAGGGGAAAGTGTCCTTGTGGAGAAAACACTTTCCTTAGAGTTTGTCTAATTTATTAATAGGTTTTGTTAAATGAGAGCAGCGAGCGGCACTGTTGAAAGTCTGTGTCTGGATAATAAACATTTTTAACTAAAACATTCGGCCCGAGGCAGCGAACCGCTGGGCAGTGGCAATTTAACGATCCCGCCAGTTCTGTATTTAACCAATTGTCAAAGGCATCTGTCAGACGGTCTTGTTTGATGTTGCCAAGAGGCGGTGCATCACCAAAATCAGTAACAATGATCTCTCCTGTAAAAATATTAACATTTAGACGGGAGCGCCCGTCCGGATCGCTGCGAACAGTAACATTTTTTTCGCTTGATAGTCTTTTAATCAATTGTAAATCTTCTTCATTATTCATACAGGAATAAAATGGCAATGTTCCAAACAGCATCCACGTGTTTTGCTCGCGAATATCAAGCAGATGATGAATACATTCACGAATTTCCTCCAAGCTCAGGGTTTCAAGAGATGAAGCAAAATCAGAAGAGTACATCGGATGTACTTCATGACGGCTGCATTTCATTTCGTGGACGATTTGATGATGGATGTCCTCTAAATAAGGCTTGGTTCTTTTGCTTAGCATGGTTTCAGCAGAGACCATCACTCCATTTTCTGCTATCATCCGGCTGTTTTGAATGATATTTTGAAACAGCTTTTGCCGCTGTTTGATAGAAGGCTTCCGTTCCATTCTGGCGAAAGCTCCTTCGATAAAGTCTTTCTCTGTTCCCCAATTATGCGAAATATGCAGCACATCCAAATAAGGAATAATATCCGAATAACAGTCAATATCTAAAGTAAGATTGGAATTAAGCTGTGTCCGAATACCCCGCTCGTAAGCATATTTCAGCAACGGAATAACATATTCTTCACGGGTTTTTTTAGAGAGAACAGGCTCTCCACCTGTAATACTCATTGTTCGTAAATGCGGTATCTCGTCTAAACGTTTCAATAAAAGTTCCAGCGGGAGGCCGTCCGGTTCCTGAGTTTGCAATGTATAGCCTACAGCACAATGCTCGCAGCGCATATTGCATAAAACCGTTGTTGTAAACTCTACATTTGATAGAGTCAATTGACCGTGTTTTGCCACATCCAGATAAGTTTCCCATGGGTCAAAATCAGGTGCTAGCTTCTTTCTTTCGGAAATCATTATTTTCTCCCCTTGTTCGTCTTAATACATGATCTTATGTTTTATTTGCTATTGTCATTATTGAATTATTCATGTGGACTGTCAACAATACGGATAAAATTAATATTTTTTACTGCTGCGGCAGGTTTTTGTTTGGAACGGTTGCTTAATGACCGTTTTTTCGATAGGATGGATCACGGAAAGTGAAAGGAGCGAATAGCTTGGGAAGTCCGATACATGATAAAAACAGCCAGGTTTCCTTCTTGAAGGAGCGTCTCAATATGTTTCTTGATGTGTTAGATGCCATTGATCCGGAAGAAACCGATATTGAAGATATTGATCGTTTGATTGAAATTATCGATGATCTCGAAGCAAAATGCCGCGAATTTAAGCATCGTGGAATGTAAGAGCCTTTTGTGACAGGCTCTTTTTGTTTGTGTAATCCATTGTTGTAATGGAGGAAGAAGGTGGCGATCCGGGTGACGGAGCAATGAAAAACATATCCCTTTCAAAAAATGCCTTCTGTCGCGCTCCATAAAGGAAAAATAGTATGCATC
>NZ_CAMLDX010000079.1 GCF_946478885.1 uncultured Bacillus sp.
ATAACAAAATCGTCTGGCACAAAGACCCTTACTTCCTTCGGACGTACAAAGACCACATCACCTAACTGGAGTTGCAACTTGCGGAACTCATCCTTGCTAATCTCTGCCTCCACAAACTCTCCTGAATCCTGTGTCTTCATTTCAATATAGACAACTGGACCGACTGCATGGGTATAAATCACTTTAGCCGGAATAACATCGTCACTTTCCTTTTTTCTTTCTATCGCTAAATGATGCGGACGTACATAGCCAACGGCTTCTGTATCGGTAACATGTAAATGTTCCGGAGCTTCAATATGAGCAGAACCTAGAGCAAACCTGCCTCGGTTCAATCGTCCGTGGAATAAGTTAACATTTCCAAGAAATTCATAAACAAATGGACTTACTGGATGATCATAGACTTCATCCGGAGTTCCTAATTGTTCAATTCTCCCCTGATTCATGACAACGATTTGATCTGCGACATCGAGAGCCTCCTCTTGATCATGTGTGACAAATATACTTGTTATATGAACCTCGTCATGAAGCTTGCGCAGCCAGCGTCTCAGTTCTTTTCTTACTTTGGCATCCAGAGCTCCAAATGGCTCATCAAGCAGCAATATACGAGGCTGTACAGCCAATGCCCGTGCCAGTGCTACACGTTGCCGCTGTCCTCCTGATAGCTGAGAAGGATACCGATTGGCAAATTCGTCCAATTTAACTAATTGCAACAGCTCTTCAACCTTTTTTTTAATGGCAACAGAGGATTGCCGGTCTTTTCGTTTTCTTACCTTTAATCCGAATGCTATGTTTTCAAATACAGTCATATGCTTGAAAAGAGCATAATGTTGGAAGACAAACCCCACCTCCCTATTGCTTACATGGACATCCGTTATCTCTTTTCCATCAAAAAGGATCTCTCCTTCGTCTGCTGATTCCAAGCCGGCAATTACACGTAAGAGCGTGGTTTTCCCTGATCCTGACGGACCCAAAAGAGCAACAAGCTTTCCATCTTGAATATCTAAATGAATATCTTTTAAAGCCTGAAATGTACCAAAATTCTTTGTTACTTTATGAATTTGAATAGACATAGGTCGACACTCCTCAAACTTTCTGTTTCTCTGTTCTCCATTCAATGATACTTTTTATGATCAGAGTGATGATGGCCATGATGGACATCAGAGACGCCAAAGCAAACGCGGCGGAAAATTGGTACTCATTGTATAAAATCTCTACATGAAGCGGCATCGTGTTCGTCACTCCCCGTATTCGTCCGGAAACAACAGAAACAGCTCCAAATTCGCCTATCGCTCTTGCATTACACAAAATCATGCCGTACATCAATCCCCATTTAATATTAGGAAGCGTGACGCGCCAAAACATTTGCCAGCCATTGGCTCCAAGTGATACTGCCGCCTCTTCCTCTGAACTCCCCTGTGCCTGCATGACAGGAATTAATTCACGTGCCACGAAAGGGAGCGTGACAAAAATCGTAACGATAATAATACCTGGTAAGAAAAAGATGATTTTTATGCCGTGGTCAACAAGCCACGGGCCTAGCAAGCCGCGCGGACTAAAAAGCAGCACAAATACGAGACCTGCGATTACAGGAGATACAGCAAAAGGTATTTCCAGCAATGACATTAGGACTTGCTTTCCTTTAAAACGAAATTTTGTTACTGCCCATGCCGCTGCGATCCCAAATAACGTATTCAATGGGACAACAATGAGTGCTGTAAGCAGTGTTAAACGGATGGCAGACAATGCATCACTTTCTGTAATAGCCGCTACATATACCCCTGCTCCCTGCTCAAATGCTTTAACAAAAATGGCGATCAATGGGACAAAAAGTAATAAAAATAAATACAAGATGGCAGTAGTAATCAGAATTATTTTGATCCATTTAGATTCTTTCGTGCCTTTCTGTTTGCTTTGCGTTAATTTTATGGTTGACTTTTCTTTTATTAATTCCATTATTCACTTACTCCTATTCAAGCTCATGCCTGCAACTCCAAACTTGGATGATATTAATCAAGATTAAACAAAGAAAGGAAATGAGCAGCATAACCACAGCAATCGCTGTTGCTCCAGCATAATCAAACTGTTCCAGCTTTGTCATAATCATTAAAGGAGCAATCTCCGTTTTCATCGGCATATTGCCGGCAATGAAAACAACCGAGCCATATTCTCCAAGCCCCCTCGCAAAAGCTAATGAAAAGCCAGATAATAAGGCTGGAAATAACTCAGGAAAAAGAACCTTCACAAATATTTGAAACCGTGACGCCCCTAAGCTTGAGGCTGCCTCCTCCACTTCCTTCTCCATACCTTGAAGAACAGGTTGCACCATCCGGACCACAAACGGCAGACCGATAAAGGCAAGAGCCAGTGTAATACCAAATGGCGTAAAGGCAATTTTTATATTTAATTGGTCAAAAACCTGTCCAATCCAACCATTTACAGAATACAATTCAGTTAGCGTAATCCCTGCAACCGCGGTAGGCAGGGCAAAAGGTAAATCAATTAACGCATCCAATATCCGTTTTCCCGGGAAAGAATAACGAACAAATACCCAGGCAATTAATAAGCCAAATACAGCATTTACAGTTGCTGCCGCAAGAGCCGTTCCAAAACTAATCTTGTAAGAGTGTACAACCCTCTCACTCATCACAACGTCAATAAACTTTTCCCAGCCAAGCTGTGATGTTTCAATAAACACCATAGTGATTGGAAGAAAGATTAATAAACTCATATAAAGAGTGGTGAAGCCTATCGACAGCCCGAAGCCCGGGAGAACCCTCTTTTTCCTGCTTTTCATATTTATCCTACTCCTTATCGGCAAAGCACAGAGTGCCCGGTATTCTTTCTTTATTATCCGAGGATTCGAGACCAGGCATCTGCTGATGATACAAACTATTTTTCTCTAACAGCACTTTTCGCAGCCGGATATCATTGATAAATTGAATCAAATATACCTCCGTCACTGAAGTGAATGTCCTGAGCTTTGTCCCATCCGCCAAATACCTCATCAATTGTGAATAATTCTACCTTTGGAAATTGGGAGGCATATTTTTCTGCTATTTTTTTATCACGTGGGCGGTAGAAATTTTGTGCGGCAATCTCCTGACCTTTTTCCGAATATAAATAGTTTAAATAGGCCTTTGCGATCTCTCTTGTGCCTTTGCGATCCACTACTTCATCTACGATGGCCACTGGCGGTTCAGCCAAAATGCTGATAGAGGGAGCTACGATTTCAAACTCATCTTCTCCCAACTCCTTAAGTGACAGCAATGCCTCATTTTCCCATGCAATCAACACATCCCCAATTCCTTTCTCAACAAAAGTGGTGGTTGAACCCCTTGCTCCGGAATCCAGCACTTCCACATTTTCATACAGTTTTTTTACGAACTCCTTTGCCTTTTCAGCATCATTGTTATTTTGTTTCAATGCATAACCATATGCAGCTAAGTAATTCCAGCGTGCTCCCCCTGAGGTTTTCGGATTTGGTGTGATCACAGATATACCACCCTTTATTAGATCATCCCAGTCTTTAATCCCTTTCGGATTGCCTTTGCGAACAAGAAAAACCGTGGTTGAGGTGTATGGAGTAGAATTCTGTGCTAAATCCTTTTGCCAATCAGCGGTAATTAGTCCTTCCTCTCGTATCGCATCGATATCATACGCAAGTGCCAATGTCACGACATCGGCCTCTAATCCATCGATAACAGAACGGGCCTGACTTCCAGAACCCCCATGTGATTGCTTAATTGTTACCGTCTGTCCTGTCTCTTCCTTCCAATGTGCGGCAAATTCTTTATTAAAGTCTTCATACAATTCACGTGTCGGATCATATGATACATTCAGCAGTTCAATCGCTTTCTGTTCCTTCCCCTTCTTATTTTCACTGCTTTCATTCCCCGATGAGCACCCTATTAATAGAACAAGGGTCGTCGCTATCACTGCTGTTGTTTTCAATACTCCAGTTTTCTTTACTAGTTTCATAGAAACCTCCTCCAGTTCATTTATTCCATACAACACAAAAAGACACACAACCAATCACAGCATGAAATAAAATTAATCATTCCATTGCTTTAATGTTTGTTGTGTGCCTTCAGTTTGTCTGATCAGCATTCTATTAAGTTGAGATATGTTAACATTTATTTTATATTAATTATTCTTATATGTCAACTTGGTTTTATTTAATTTTATTTTTCTTTTCGCTTGAAGCTAATATCCCTCCATTCATGTCATATACTTTATCTAACTGTTTTAAATTTTTTGCTAATTTATAAAAACTCACTTGACTGATTGGAATTATATGCTTTAATATAGTCATTAATTAAGTTTCGCTGATTGGTCCACCAAAGGCGCCTAACCATTCCAAAATGGCATAGGTGCCTTTCATTTTCTTCGATAATTTTAGATTTGAAGGGATGTGAGCCTATTGAGCACCATACTTCGCAGCGCGATTCATAAACGAAAACAATTTTTAATTAAGCAATTAACAGCAAATGGATTGTATCAGAATGACTGCGAATTCCTTAATAGCTGGACATTAAGCGCTTTGGAACAGGAATACAATTTTTTTAAGAAATCAAATAAATTGAACCTAAGGAGGGGCTAAAATGGCAACAACTGACCAAGTGAAATTAAATAATATTTTGTCATTATTACAAAAGATTAAATTCGGTTCTCTGACAATTGTGGTTCACGAGGGGCAAATCACCCAATTAGAAGTAATTGAAAAGCACCGGTTTCAAAAATAGATCGTCTAAGTTCCGTAAAGATGTGGCAAACTGTTATTATGATGCGAAAGGAGACAGCTTATGACAAAAAAATTTAATAAAGGCAGCAAGAATCAAAATTCACCACAGGCGCACGGCCAGATTCCTTTAAGCGGTGACAACAGTAAAGGCAATAAACGAAATAAAGCGAAGAATGATAAAAACGATGGCCTTATATGACATGAAAAGAACAAACCGGCCTTCTTGGACCGGTTTGTTCTTTCTATTCTTCTTCACTCTTCCACCGCCAAAGGCATGCGGAATATACTCTGCAGCCTTTCATCCTCTAAATAAGTCTAAGGTTTACTTCATCCTTTTATTCCAGCTTATTTTCCCGTCCTTGCTAACCTCTTCGTCCTAATCTATACAGTATGTGTAGCAAAAACCCTTTATTTCAAAAATCAAAACGTCCCGGGGAATAGAGTTGTTTCCGTTATCCAGATATTTGTGCTTTTGATATGTCATGTCGTTTAAAAATAAGTTGAATGGCAACAAGTGCAGCAAAAATGACAAACCCTACTATATCGGAGATGCCTTCCGGATAGATCAGCAGTAGTCCTCCGATTATCGCAATGATTCGTTCATACCAAAACAGCTTCCGGTACCAGTACCCTACTACTGCCCCTCCGATAGCAATCATTCCGCATATCGCCGTTAAGACCATCCATGCTACATTAATCCACGAAGTATCAAGTAGTAGTAACTCAGGAGAAAGGACAAACATATACGGAATAATAAACGCCGCAATAGCTAGCTTAGAGGAATTAATACCTGTCTTAAGCGGTTCTCCTCCTGAGATTGCAGCCGCCGCAAAGGCAGCTAACGCTACCGGAGGAGTAATATCCGCAATAATACCAAAATAAAAGACAAATAAATGAGCAGACAAGTCAGGCACCTCCAGCATGATAATTGCCGGTGCCGCAATGGTTGAAGTGATAATGTAATTAGCCGTTGTCGGTGAACCCATGCCAAGAATGAGTGATGCGATCATGGTCAAAATTAAGGTTGGAATTATAGCGCCGCCTGCGATATCAAGTAAGCCATTTGCCAGCTTAAGCCCAAGGCCTGTCTTGGTCACAACTCCCACAATGATTCCGGCAGCAGCGGTTGCTGCAGCTACAGGCAAGGCAGTTCGTGCCCCGTCCGTTAAAGCTTCCATGATTCCTCTTAGACCCATCCTTGTTTCCCTTTTTAAGGCGCTCACAGCAACAGAAATAAGAATTGAATAAAGAGCAGCACGCATCACGCTCATTCCTGTCATCAAGAGAGCAACTATAGCAATAATAGGAATTAGTAAATAAAGTTTCCTTAATATTTCATGTTTATCAGGGATTTCTTCCTTCGTTAACCCCCTAAGTCCCATTCTTTTTGCTTCAAAATGGGTGACGATCCAAATGCCTGCAAAATACAGAATCGCTGGTATGACAGCAGCCTTTGCAATCTCAATATACGGAATGCCGATGAATTCAGCCATTAAAAAGGCAGCTGCTCCCATAATTGGCGGCATTAATTGCCCTCCTGTTGAGGAAGCCGCTTCAACTGCCCCGGCAAACTCCTTGCGATAACCGAGATTTTTCATCATTGGAATCGTAAATGCACCTGAAGTGACAACATTAGCAACTGAACTCCCGCTAATGGTTCCTTGCAGGGCACTTGAAAAAATGGCCACCTTTGCCGGCCCGCCAATTCTTCTCCCGGCAATGGCAATCGCAAGGTCATTAAAATATTCTCCGACGCCCGTTTTAATCAGAAAAGCGCCAAACAATAAAAACAGGAAAATAAATGTGGATGACACTCCCAACGGGGTACCTAAAATACCTTCTGTTGTAAAAAAGAGCATTTGAACGAGGCGTTCAAGCTCAATACCGCGGTGCGCAAGAGTTCCGGGCATATATGGTCCAAAAAGAGCATAAATAATAAAAAGCAGCGCAATCAACATAATAGGTAACCCGACTGTTCGCCTTGTTGCTTCTAGTACTAATAGAACGGCCAGCAAGCCGACAATATAATCAATATCAGTTAGCCGTCCCACCCGGTTTACTAATTCATCAATCATCAACAACCAATACGTTCCCACCACAACAGATAATACGGCCAAAATGATATCATACCATGCTAGTCCATTCTCCTTTGCCGGCTTTTTCCTTCCCGCAGGAAATAGCAAAAAAATTAAGGCCAAGGCAAATCCCAAGTGTATGGAACGCTGCAGCTGGGCAGTCAATACCCCAAACACTGATGTGTAAATTTGAAATAGTGAGAAGGCAAGCAGTCCAATCGTAACCATCCAGCCGATAGATCCTCTTAATTTCCGCGTACCTGCTTCAGGGTCGTACCTTTCGATCAGTTCCTGCTGCTGCTCTTCTGATAGCGTCTCATACTTATCGCTCAAGTATGTTCACTCCTTTCCATTGCTGCCATATATTTAGCTTCTTTATTGTTATCCTTATCCAGGTTCCCGGCTCTATGAAGCTGGAAATGGGGTATTCTTTATTAGCAACTATCAACATATGATTGGCTCGGACTTTTCCAGTCCGTAAATCAAAGTACGGAAAAATCCTATTCATATTTGATAGGTAATACTTCCCGTTTTTATGTTCAAAAATTTCTCCATTCTGTGCATTTTCCGGCATTCCAATAGAAAAATCCTCATAGGTCATCGCGGTTTGTTTAATTTGATGATCACTTGTCACTATATAGCTATCAATGACATCTGAGAGATGAATTGAATGAGTATACTTCAGTTGAAAAATATCACCCGTTGAGATGGGAAGATAGGCTAGGATATGATCACTATTTTCAAATTGAAAGACAAGGGTTGTTTTCATTGGAATAAAGGATAGGAATAGAATAAAGATCGGGATAAAAAGAGCTATAATCTTGTATTTTCGTCTGCATGTTTCTGTTATCATCATTTTCCCTCCTATATTGCCAGATAAGTAAACAGCCGATCGATCCTGTGCTGATTTCCGATCGACCGTTTACTAATCATTCTTTCAATTGAGAGGGTTCAACCAAATAAAGTATGATCTGTCTAATTTGTCAGATCAGAAAACAGCTTTTATTCAGTCTGAATACCTTTTTCTGCAAAATACTTCAACGCTCCAGGATGTACGTCAATTCCCACTCCATTTAATGCATTTTCAGGTTTGATGATTTTTGCTTTGGCATGGGTGACTTGATCAAGGTTTTCAAAAATGGCTTTCGTAATATCGTACACCACCTCTTTTGACAGATCCTGTCTCACAACGAGCATAGCCTGTACAGCAACTGTAGGGACAGTCTCTGTTAATTTATATGTTCCCTTTGGTACTTCATCTTGGGTGTAGTATGGGTACTTTTTAATTAAGGCGTCAATTTTCTCCTGTTTGATAGGTAAAATAACAATCTCTTCAGTTGCAGATAGGCTTTCAACGGCTCCAGTCGGTGTGCCCGCTGTAACAAAGGCAGCATCGATGGTGCCATCTTGAATTCCGGCCGTTGATTCATCAAAAGAAAGATCTTTTCGTTCAATATCATCGAAGGTCATTCCGTGGACCTCGAGGATCTGCTCCGCATTTGGAATGACTCCGGATCCGGGATCACCAATCGATACCCTCTTCCCTTTTAAATCCTCAATTGATTGGATGCCTGATTTTTTTGTTGTAACAATTTGAATCGTTTCTCGATAAAGGGTTCCAATTGCTTGAACATCATCCACTTTCTCACCTTCAAACATCTGCTTTCCTTCTTTTGCATAGGAAGCAATATCTGTTTGAGTAAAGGCAACCTCAGCATTGCCATCCTTCAGTGTAGTTAAGTTTTCAGCTGATGCACCTGATGTTTCTGCATTCGTTTCAATTCCGGTTTCTTCTGAAATGATGTTCGCAAAAGCTCCTCCAAGAGGATAATATGTACCACCTGTTCCTCCCGTCAGAATGCTGATGAACTTTGGTTTATCCGCCTCTGAAATTTCATTTCCTGTCTTATCGTTGCACGCTGCAAGCAACAAAGCCATGATGAGCAACAATCCGGTTGTCCAAAGTAAACCTTGTTTTTTCATATATCATCACCCTTTTTCTTTTCTTTCAGAATAATAATTCCGAAAAGAACTAATATTCTGAATATAATCTTAACATATTTTTCTCCTTGATGGTTATCACGTATATGTAAAAGTAAGAGGTTTATTTACTGCATTTAGTATCACTTTCTGTATAATCCGCACTGGTTATAGATTAATTATCGACGCTTGATACCTTGTGGGAGGCTTCTTTGTTTGACATGATTCAAAAGGATGAGCTATTGACATAAAAACAGCCAAAAAAAAAGACCTGCTCTCATTGAGAAGGCCTATGCTGATTTAATAACTAAAAAAATAATTCTTAGAGCAAATAAAATAATAACAGTACCTAATAAACGATCAAACCAGAAAGAATACTTTTGATAGAATAATCTGAATTTATTGTATGAAATGATTATGGCCAATCCTACGAACCATATTCCCGTTGCAAAAATGATTTCACCTCCATACAACAACCGTATCCATTCTGCAGTATCGATAGAAATAAATTGTGAGAATACACTTAAAAAAAACAAAGCAGCTTTAGGGTTTAGAACATTGCACAGAAATCCTTCTTTAAATCCTTGAATAAATTTCTTTTCGTTTTTTCCCTTACATAAATCTTCTGTAACTTCACTTACTTCTGTGGAAGTTGATTGAATGGCATGCCATCCTAACCAAATTAAATACGCAGCCCCTAGTAATTGGATCAAGATAAATACCACTGGGTATTTTTGAAGAATGAATGCAAATCCGAATATCGTATAAGTGATATGTACAACAAGAGCTAAACAGATACCAAATGCCGTGGCAATACCTACACGAGACCCAAAACCTAAACTATTTTTCATGACAATAAAAAAATCAGGTCCAGGTGACATAGCAGCTAGAAGTCCTACTAAGAATATTTGAGTATACATTAAATCCCCCCTTTTACATTTTCCAATTGTAACAAAATACCATAACTAAAAAAAGATCTCATTTGGAGAATAATATGGATGATAAACAGGCTAAACAATTATTAAAGAAAACTTGAACCTTCATTTAAACTTTTTTATAAAGACCACCAAGTGAAAGCGAGGTAGAAAAATCTGTGTCATCACTTTTTCTGTTATCACGATTTTGGACCTTGATTTTGTATATATTCTTCAATTACTTCGATTGGCACAGCACCTGCTGTAAGTAGACAAAAACTTTTTGACCAAAACATTTCTTTCCAAAGTTTCCCTTTTACAATTGGGTAATCTTTTTTGACTAAACGTGAAGTAGCGCTTTTATAGGCATTGATGAACTTTGTTAGATCTGATTTTGGGTGTGCTTTGAACATAATATGAACATGGTCTTTGTCATGATTCCACTCCATAAGGGTTATCAAGTATGGTTCAGCAATGCGCTCAAAATGTTGTTTTAAATAGTCAGATATTTTATCATCAAGTACCTCTCTACGATACTTAATCACTAAAACAAGATGATAATACAATGAGAATACTGAATGATTATTACTATCTAATTTCATCGATATAATCTCCTTTATTTACCTAAGACTGATTATATCATAGACAAAAAGAAAAAAACAAAAAAATCTTTTGTTTTCATTTTTGAATTGGAAAAAATCGGCGATGAAATCTAAATGAAGCAGACCGATAAACAAAAAGCTGCCAAAACTAGGCAGCTCATCAGCTTAACGTTTATTCATCATTTTTGAAATGGTGTTAAAATCAAGCCGTTTCCCGTCTTTAATAATTGATTGGACTATTTGCTCTTCCATATCTCTAGAGACTGGCTTGTTGGCAATCTGCGATACACGGCGAATAACATTTCTTACAGTTTTTTCATCCTTAAAATTGGCATTCTGCAATGAGTTTGCCAATTCAAATATATCCTTCATATTGACGCCTGTTTTTTTCTCTACATTTTTAAAAAAGTTGTTTTCCATTCCTTTCGTACTCCTCCCTTTTAATCCTTTACTATTTTATGAATAAGGCTTAAAAACGTGAAAGATAGACAGAAACGATTTCTTGTATAAAAGAAACTGTCTGAAAAGTGGAAGGTTCTTAAAAAGAAGCATCAAAGAATGACGAATATCAAAATTTTGCACGATGAAAAGGGGCATTCAGAAATTAAATATGATTTTCTGAACAGCCCCTTTATTTTTGACTTCTATTAACTACAGAAGCTTGCACCAACGATAATCAATAGAATAAACAGTACTACGATCAATACAAAAGTACTGCCGCATCCGCCACCATAGCCACCGCCATAGCCGCATCCACTCTGACCATATCCGCATCCGAACATACACTCTTCACCTCATTTCTCTTTTTAGTCACTAATAACATATGTAAAGAAACAGAAAAAGGTGAAGCAAGCTTTTTTGCAGCAAAAGGTTCATTCAAAAAAAAACCGCCCTTTTAAAAAGGCGGATTTATTCCCAAACTTCATTTACCCCTTCGGCCTGAATAATAATGCTCCGATAAAGGCAAAGACGATAGCAGCCGAGATTCCTGAGCTTGTAATCTCAAACATACCGGTCAACACGCCTATTAGGCCGTGCTGTTCTGCTTCCTGAAGTGCTCCATGTACAAGCGAATTGCCAAAGCTGGTGATCGGCACGGTGGCGCCTGCACCCGCAAAGTCAATTAAAGGTTCATACAACCCAATCCCGTCAAGAACAGCGCCAAATACCACCATCAGACTCAGGGTATGACCAGGAGTCAATTTTGCGACATCAAATAGAAGCTGCCCAACAACACAAAATAATCCTCCAACGACAAAGGCCCAAAAAAACATTGCCAGCAAGTGTTTTCCTCCTTTCTTCATAAAAATTAAGGCATTTCTATCGATACAGCATGGGCAATACATGGAATACTCTCCTTTTGCTGATAAGTAAGCGGCGACAAAAGTGCCCCTGTTGCTACTATTAGAATTCGTTTAAATACTCCTTGCTTCATTTGATTTAATAAATGACCATATAAAACCGTAGCAGAGCAACCTGCTCCGCTTGCCCCGGCCTGTACGGGCTGATCCTCGTTATAAATCAATAGACCGCAATCCCAGAACCGTTCCGGATCGATTTTCAAACCACTGTTTTGCAATAAATCAATGACCGTCTCACGCCCGATTTTCGCTAAATCACCCGTTACAATTAAGTCATAGTGCGAGGGATCAAGTTGTAAATCCTTAAAATGCGCTAAAATGGTATCCGCTGCAGCCGGTGCCATCGCTCCGCCCATATTAAATGGATCCATAAGTCCCATATCTATTACTTTTCCAATTGTGGCGGATGTTGTATATGGCAGACCCTGCTGATTTTGATTTTCTGTTACCAACGCAACCCCTGCTCCTGTCACCGTCCATTGTGCAGTGGGCGGCTTTTGTCCACCATATTCCGTTGGATAACGGAATTGCTTCTCAGTTGCCGCATTATGGCTCGATGCACCGGTTATAATCTTCTTGGCACCACCATAATTAATAATAAATGAGGCTAGCGCCAGTCCTTCCATTGAAGTTGAACAGGCACCAAATATTCCGAAATAAGGAATCTGAGCGGTTCTCGCGGCAAAGCTTGTTGGTGTGATCTGATTGATTAAATCTCCCGCAATCAGAAATTGAATGTCCTCCTTTTGAATATTTTCCTTTTGCATGACGGCTTGAACAGCTTCCTCCAGAAGCTTCTTATTTGCTTTTTCATAGGAATCGAGACCCATCCACAAATCATCGTGGAGAATATCAAAGTCATTGGCCAATTTTCCATTCGCCTCAAAAGGGCCTCCTGTAACTCCTGTAGCGGCAATCACAGGATGCCGTTCAAATACCCAGGACTGTTTTCCAGTGAGCATTATATAACCCCCAGTATGTTGAGCATTGTTTTGATTAAAGCGACAACAAATGCAGAAAACACTCCGAATAAGATAACGGAACCAGCTAATTTAAACATATTCCCTCCGACCCCTAACACAAAGCCTTCCGTTTTGTGTTCTATCGCTGCTGAAATAACAGCGTTACCGAAACCAGTTATGGGCACTGCACTGCCTGCTCCGCCAAATTGACCAATTCTATCATAAAACCCAAAGCCCGTTAAGAGCATGGAAATAAACACCATTGTCGCTACTGTTGGATTTCCTGCTGTTTGTTCCGTAAAGTCAAAGAAGTAGATATAAAAATAGCTTATCGCCTGCCCTACAATACAGATTAGTCCCCCAACAAAGAAGGCTTTTATGCAATTTTTAAGTATCGGCCGTTTTGTCTCATGTTTTTGCTGAAGTTGTTCATATTGCTGTTGTTCCGGCGTTTTATTTTGCTTTTGCTGATCCCCCATCATCCGTCACCTTTCTTATGTTAATTCTTTTTTCAATTTAATAATTCTTTCTAATTCTTCATTCGCTTTTTTCTCGGAAAAATTTGGATCATTTATTTTATTGCTTAGTTTAACGGCCTCCAAAAAAATTTTATAATCACTAGAGACAATAAAATTTTCCTTTGAATAACTTTTCTCCAACATAGAATTCAACTCTTTTTCAATTTTCTTCATACGGAACCGCTCCATATGTTTCACCTTATATACAATAAGGGTGTGTTTTTTCCCTCTAATGATCGCAGCATCATAAATTTCATCAAAGGATTCAATATGCTTTTCCAATTGTAAAACTGATTCCTTTTTCTCCCCTTTATGCGAAACAAGTGTTACAGGTTCCGGGTCTGTGCGTTTAATTAATGCTAGCTGTTCTTCCTTTTCCTCTGAATTATGGACATTGCAGCCTGCCGTAATGGCTAAAATACCAAACAGGAGATAAACTGAAAATACTATTTGTATTTTTTTCAAATACAACCCTCCCTATGTGTACATTAAATTCTTGCTGTGTAGTATCTTTATTTTCTGCTTATGGAATAAAATTATGATTATTTTCTTCCGACAGCAAGATTTCCCATATCGACAAAAAAAAAAAACAGTACCTAATGAAAGATACTGCCAATTTTATAACATGATCCTTTGTATAAAGGTTTCGATTACCGCCCCTATCCCAGAGACGGCAAGAACCAATATTACCGGTATTGCATATAGGGGCAAATATGCATAGAAAATATACAATATCATCGCCGACCAAATCCCCGTACACCAATAACAGCTCAATAATTCCCCAAAGAAGCTTTTAATAAATCCTTTTTTAGGGACAAGGTAAATTTCCTTCTCGCCCTTTTCGTCTATTTCCTCTACTTCCTCCATAAATATCCTGCGGATAAACATCGTGATTCGATCATAAACCATTAGCCGAGTTAGGCGAAAACAAGCAAGACTTATAACGAATAATTCATAAAAACTAATATCCATTCTATCCACCTGCTCATTTGTCAGACTTGATCCATCATGATAATCGAGAATCCCTCCTCTGCAAAAGAGGATCTATCCACTTCTTCCCCCTTTTTCTCAGACTACAGCTACTTCATTCCAATCATATGAATATCCTTCAATTCAATTACTGGCACCTGAAGAGATTTTTCATCAAAGGTTTTAATTTCAATTACCTGTTCTGTTTTTGAACAAAGAAATCCCCTAATAGAGCGGCTGCCCGTAGTAAAAATACAAGGAACCGGAGGCAGTTGCGTTGGAAAATGATTCAAATATTCAATTTTTTCGCCGACGTCCATCTCTTTAAAGTTTTTTACGCGTTTTAAGGTAATTGTTTGATTCTTTTTAGAGGATACCAGACCCAGTTCATGTTCTATCTGACGTTCCATCTCAAATTGCGAGATCATTTGCTGAAGCTCCTGATGAATAGCAGCCTGTTCCGTAATTTCACCCTTTTCAGCTTCTTTTTCACTTTCTACCACAGCGCTAGATTGAATATATTCGAGAGGCTTTTCAGCTTTGCCGCTAAGTTCTTCTGCATGGTATGCTGCTTCCTCTTCAAGCAGGATGGGTACTTCTGATACTCCATCATTAAAAATGAAGTTTGCTCGTTCTTGCACATTTTCTGTTTCCTCAATCATTTTCACTGGCTCATTCGAACAGTTTTTCGTTTTGGTTCTTTTTTTGATAAAAATTTTCTGCATTTCCGGCTCAGGAAAATTCAATGCAGGCTGCTGAATGTAAAACAGTGGCTGCGGTACATTTTTTTTCTCCAATCGTCCAGCCCCCTTCCTTTAACAATTCACCCATATATATATGCACTAAATTCCCTTCCTTTTCTTTTTTTTATAGAAAAACCGCTAACAGGTAAGCCTCAAATGGCGAATACAAATGGCTCAAGTCATAAAAACAGACGAAAGTTATGTTGCCAAAAGCTTAATCAGAAATACCTCATAACCAATATTTTACGATTAATAAAAGAATCCATTTTGAAAAAGATTTTTATCAAGACCTAAATCAAAAAAAACCATAAAAAATAAGGAGTGTAACATATTTGTCATGTAAAATATGTTACACTCCTTTACTTCCTGTTCAACAATCGCGCCTTTTAATTGAAGAGCGTCCCTCATATTTAGCACCAAATTCTATTTAATAGAAATCGGCACTTCGTTTATTCGCTATACATTTAGCGTGACGCTTTTGGCGGTTGGCACACGTCACATTTACGTTGGTTATTATTTTTAAATTTCGTAAATGTTTTTTCAAAATTGCTACCACATGCACATTTAAATAGTAACTTTTGAGAAAAACCGTGGTATTCCGTCGTTAGCAACTTACTTTCCGAATTGTTCTCAACAAATTCTTTAATTTTCTCGATTGACCATCGTTTATTCATTCTCTTACACCTCATATTTCTTCATTACAGGAATGCTGCCAGTAGTTTATACGATCCTTCACAATCATTAAATCATCATCTTAATACTTTACCACTCTACAAATGACTTAATCCGAAGGTTAGATTCCTATGTTTCGCTTGGACCTTGAATGTTCAATAAAGAGCGCAATATTCAGCAAATCTCTTTATAACTAGGAAATCTCGTAATTGTATGCTACACTGA
>NZ_CAMLDX010000080.1 GCF_946478885.1 uncultured Bacillus sp.
AACGTATTCAGGTTTTTGAAGGTGTTGTTATTAAGCGTCGTGGTGGTGGAATCAGTGAAACTTTCACAGTTCGTAAAGTTTCCTATGGAGTAGGCGTTGAACGTACTTTCCCGCTTCACACACCAAAAATTGCGAAGCTTGAAGTTATCCGCCGCGGTAAAGTACGCCGTGCGAAACTTTATTATCTGCGTAATCTGCGTGGTAAAAAAGCTCGTATCAAAGAAATTCGATAAAAGAGTTGAAAAGGGAGCTTGGTTGACAGGCTCCTTTTTTTGCTTCATTCTAATATCAATATATATTCTTTATAAATTAATGTAAAATATCCTATATAAAATACGTTTTTTCATTTGTTTATACTTCTTTTTCAGAACGGATCGACTATAATTACCTGAGAATGGCAGGGGAATATGAGTGGCAAAGAAAAAAAATGAATTATGGGAATGGATAAAAGCGCTTGGCATTGCCATTTTATTAGCTATTGTGATTCGCTATTTTTTATTTGCACCAATTGTTGTAGATGGGCTGTCTATGATGCCAACGCTGCATGACCAAGATAGAATGATTGTCAATAAATTTAGTTACATAATCGGCGAACCTGAGCGCTTTGATATTATCGTCTTTCATGCACCTGAAAACAAGGATTACATCAAAAGGGTGATCGGCCTCCCTGGTGATACCATTGAATATAAGGATGATACGCTTTATGTAAATGGAAAGGCATATAAAGAAGAATATCTTGATGGTAATAAACGGGAAGTGGTGGATGGACCGCTGACAGAACCGTTAAAAATTACGGTTCCGAAAGGGGAGCTTTTTGTTATGGGAGATAATCGCCGCTTCAGTAAAGACAGCCGTCATATAGGCACCATTCCGATGGAAAAGGTACTGGGAAAAACAAGCGTTATTTATTGGCCGCTAGAGGATGTACGAATGATAAAGTAAAGTTAGTTGGAGGTTTTAGCTCTTGACAATCCAATGGTTTCCAGGGCATATGGCAAAGGCCCGAAGACAGGTTTCAGAAAAGCTTAAATTAATAGATATTGTTTTTGAATTGGTGGATGCGCGCATCCCGTTATCATCACGCAATCCGATGATTGATGAAATTATTCAGCATAAGCCAAGGCTTGTCTTGCTAAATAAGGCGGATATGGCGGATAAAATGATTACGAAGGAATGGATTGAGTACTTTAAGGAAAAAGGGATAAAAGCCTTGGCGATTAATTCGCATGCAGGGACAGGAATGAAGGAAATTGTATCGGCCTCACAAGAGATACTAAAAGAAAAATTCGATCGCATGAAGGCCAAGGGAGTAAAGCCGCGGGCTATCAGAGCGATGATCGTAGGGATTCCGAATGTTGGAAAATCGACCCTGATTAATCGGCTGGCTAAAAAAAATATTGCCAAAACAGGCAATACACCAGGTGTAACAAAAGCACAGCAATGGATCAAGGTTGGCAAAGACCTTGAATTATTGGATACTCCCGGGATACTGTGGCCTAAATTTGAGGATCAAGAGACAGGGCTGAAGCTTGCCCTGACAGGGGCGATAAAAGATGCTGTCTTGAACTTACAGGATGTCGCAATATATGGCTTAAAGTTTCTTGAAGTGGGTTATCCGGAAAGATTGAAGGAACGTTTTCAGTTGGATTATTTTCCAGAGGATATTGCGGAATTTTTTGCTCAGATTGGTGAAAAACGCGGCTGTTTAATGGGCAAGGGAGAAATTGACTATGATAAGGTGACAGAACTGATCATCCGCGAAATCCGTACGGAGAAATTGGGCGCGCTCTCCTTTGAAAGGCCAGGTCATCTCTCTAATTTGCCTGATGCTGAAATGAACCATGCTGACTGATCTTGCCAGCAGGATCATAAGACTTTTCATAGACGAAAGGTCTTATTTTTTATTGATGATGGAAAAAAGGAGGTTTTATGATTGAAATGGACAATTAAGGAAGTTGAAGAGACACTATCTACCATTGATAGTCAAGCAGATCCGTTTATCGAGGAGCTTGTATTGGATGAACGAAAAGGGGTTCAAAGGCTTCTGAATAGATGGATACATAAACAGGAACAAATAAAATTAAAACATGAAAAGTTCATGAAAATGACGTTCTATGAACGTACATATTATACACAAGGCTACCAGTATATTGCCGGGATTGATGAAGTCGGCAGAGGACCACTTGCAGGACCTGTAGTCGCTGCTGCGGTGATCCTGCCTAAGAGCTTTTATTTGCCTGGAATTGATGATTCCAAAAAATTAACAGTGAGTGTAAGGGAAGAATTATTTGCTGAAATTGAGAATAAAGCGGAAGCAATCGGTATTGGCATCATCGCTCATGAGGAAATCGACAGGATCAATATCTTGGAAGCAGCAAAGAAGGCAATGATGGCAGCTGTTCTTCAGCTACAGCAAAAGCCGGACTTTCTGCTCATTGATGCAGTGAAACTGCAAATTCCATATCCGTATGAGTCCATTATAAAGGGAGATAGCCTCAGTGTATCGATTGCTGCAGCGTCCATCATAGCGAAGGTTACCCGAGACAGGATCATGAAAGATTATGATGAAATATATCCACAGTATGGCTTTGCTCACAATGCAGGATACGGGACAAAAGAGCATCTTGAAGCCCTTGCTAAATATGGAACGACCCCGATACATAGAAAAAGCTTTGCTCCTGTAAAGGATTACGTTTAGATAAGGATTGTATATAACTTAGAAGTTCTGTCTGCTGAAAAAGCTAGACCAATGGTAGCGGTGGGAAAGAGGCTGTCCCAAAGGTAAAGAGGTCAGACGCCACACAAGTATCACTGTGCATTAATCTGCATTGGACATAGAGTAATTGGATGTCTGACACCTAGACGCGAAATAAAGTGCTCCATGAAGGGCTATGGGCATATTCATAAGATTTTGCTGAGAAAATGAATAAAAATAAAGATGAACAATCCTTTCTGTTGGCAAAAAGTCTAGAATCCGTATGGTGATAGAATAATGAGCTGATTTAAGGTGCTTATCGTAGGGGTTTAATAAAAAAATATTATGAGAAAAAGGACATGCTATGATTCAATAAAAGTAGGAGAATTGGATTCTTTTTGATATGATTAGAGTAATACCTGACGCTTAAGCTAGACAAATGAAGGTGAAACAAAGATGTATGCAAATCTCATAAATCATATATTAAAAGAAGGTTTTCCCACGCCTATAAAAGCACTTTCCTTCCATCCGGGACAGATCATCTCAGGAAAAGTAATAAAGCTATTTCCCGATAATATTGCAACCTTGCAAGCAGGGACACAGAAAATAGTCGCTCAATTGGAGGCGCCATTAGAGGCCGGAAAAGCATACTGGTTCCAAGTATTGCCGGGTGAGGGAAAACCACGCTTAAGAGTTCTTGTAAATGCAGCAGATCCTAGGCAAAATGATATCCCCCTTACGGCACTATTAAAGCAGCTATCGCTGCCTTTAACAGAAGAAAATCAAGCTTTTATCCATTTCTTACTCAAGGAACAGCTTCCCGTCAATAAGGAGATTTTTCAGCTCGCTGGTGAATTTCAAAAATGCAGCACGGTTACATCTTCTGTAGCAGAAGCTATAAATCTACTACTGCAAAAAGGGATACCCTTAACAAAATCTTCATTTCAGGCTATACTAAGTGCACTTAATAATGAAACCTTTACGCAATTATTGGAAAACTTGAGCAGCCTTTTAAAGCAACAAGCCCTACAAGAAGATGGAAAGAAACTGCTGGGTTTTTTGCAAAATATGTACAGACGAGGTTCTGATCGCTCTGATATTCTTAGCGGGCAAATGAATAACGGTAATGCAACAGGTCCATTTGTGCTTAATATCGGACAGAACTTAAGTGACGGTTCTATGATTGTTCGGAATGTAAAAGGAATAATCCAGCATACGGGGCTGACATATGAACAGGATTTTGTACAATTTTTAAAGCATCCGCACGTAGAACAGGAAATGAATCGGGAAGCCTTCAAGCCTCTGCTACTTGATTTTCTTAAAGAGGAACCGACAGGAGCCGTGAAGGAAGCGGCTGAAAAAGTTTTGAACAAGATAACAGGGATTCAGCTTTTAGGGCAGGATTCAGGTCCGATTCAGCAAATTGCACTCCAGCTGCCAATCATGCTTGGACAAAAAGCGGTTGATTTAATTATGCAATGGAGCGGGAAAAAACAAGAGAACGGACAAATTGATCCTGCTTATTGCCGAGTACTTTTTTACATCGAATTGGAGCATTTGCAGGAAACGATTGTCGATATGCAGGTACAAAACCGGGTTATCAGGCTTCGGGTAATCAATGAACATGAAGAGTTGAAGGATCTGGCTGTTCCTTTTATCGAAGGATTAAAGGAAAATCTACAAACGATGAACTTTACTCTTTCAGCCATTCAGTTTACTCGCCCGAAAGAGGATGTATCCAAACATGGCGAAAAGCAGTATGGTGCAGCTATATTCGATACAAGCTGCTATTCAGGAGTGGATATCAAGATATGATGGATAAACAAGAGCAGAGAAAAGCAGCCGTTGCCCTGAGCTATAATGAACAGGCAGCAACTGCTCCAGCCGTTGTAGCAAAAGGGAAAGGCTTGATTGCTGAAAAAATTATTGCACAAGCAAAGGAACATCAAGTACCCATACAGGAGGATCCATCCTTAGTAGAGTTGCTTGGAAAATTGAATATCAACGAGAAAATTCCGGAAGAATTATATCTGGCAGTTGCTGAAGTATTTTCCTTTATTTACCGTACAGATAGAGAGGCAATCAATCTTAATAAAAAATTTAAAAAATTCAATTGAATTTTTAGTCTAAGTACTATTTTTAATGTTAGAATATTAAAAAAACAATCTAACTTTTTAATTCATTATAGTAGACAAGTATCATAACATTATATAAAATGAAAGCGCAGTGTATTTTTACTTTAAATAATAGTAAAAAAATTCTGGTTAAGGATGCATTATGCTATTTTAAGTTATATGTATTCTGATTAGGCAAGATTAGGAGGATGGGAAATGAATATTCACGAGTACCAGGGAAAAGAAATCCTCAGAAAATATGGGGTAGCGGTACCAAATGGCAAGGTTGCTTTTACAGTGGATGAAGCTGTTGAAGCAGCAAAAGAATTAGGAACGAATGTTTGTGTTGTGAAAGCGCAAATACACGCTGGTGGACGCGGAAAAGCAGGCGGAGTAAAAGTTGCGAAAAACTTGGATGAAGTCCGTACATATGCGAATGAAATTCTTGGTAAAACGCTAGTGACACATCAAACAGGTCCAGAAGGAAAAGAAGTTAAACGTTTGTTAATTGAAGAAGGCTGCGACATTAAAAAAGAATATTATGTCGGCCTTGTATTAGACCGGGCAACATCTCGTGTTGTATTAATGGCTTCTGAAGAAGGCGGAACGGAAATCGAAGAGGTAGCAGCGAAAACACCGGAGAAAATATTTAAAGAAGAGATTGATCCGGTTCTTGGATTAATGCCATATCAGGCACGCAGAATTGCTTTTAATATTAATATCCCGCATGAGTTAGTAAACCAAGCTGTTAAGTTTATGATGGGGCTTTACAATGCCTACATAGATAAAGATTGCTCTATAGCTGAAATCAATCCTCTTGTTATCACAGGCGATGGCAAGGTTATGGCATTGGATGCGAAGTTAAATTTTGATGCCAATGCTTTATATCGTCAGAAGGATATTTTAGAATACCGCGATTTAGAAGAAGAAGATCCAAAAGAAATCGAAGCATCAAAATATGATTTAAGCTATGTAGCATTAGACGGAAATATCGGTTGTATGGTTAATGGTGCCGGTTTGGCAATGTCTACAATGGACATTATCAAGTATTATGGCGGTGAACCGGCTAACTTCCTTGATGTCGGCGGCGGCGCTACAGCTGAAAAAGTAACGGAAGCATTCAAGATTATCCTTGCTGATCCAAACGTAAAAGGTATTTTTGTTAATATCTTTGGCGGCATTATGAAATGTGATGTTATTGCATCAGGTGTTGTGGAAGCTGCAAAGCAGGTAGGTCTGCAGATTCCTCTTGTTGTCCGTTTGGAGGGAACAAATGTTGATTTGGGCAAACAAATTTTACGAGATTCAGGTTTAAATCTTGTTGCAGCGGAATCCATGGCTGATGGCGCCCAAAAAATTGTTTCATTGGTGAAATAAGAAAGGAGAATCATTGTGAGCGTATTTATTAATCAAGAAACAAAAGTAATCGTTCAAGGGATCACCGGTTCAACGGCCCTTTTCCATACAAAACAAATGTTAGAATATGGTACGAAAATTGTCGGAGGTACTTCTCCGGGTAAAGGCGGACAAGAGGTAGAGGGCGTTCCTGTATTTAACACTGTTAAAGAAGCAGTGGAAGCTACCGGAGCGAATGCGTCTGTTATTTATGTTCCTGCCCCATTTGCAGCGGATGCGATTGTTGAAGCGGTAGATGCAGAATTAGAATTAGTGATTTGTATTACAGAGCATATTCCAGTGTTGGATATGGTAAAAGTAAAACGCTATATGAATGGGAAGAAAACCCGTCTTATTGGTCCGAACTGCCCAGGAGTTATTTCTGCAGAAGAATGCAAGATTGGTATTATGCCAGGATATATCCATAAAAAGGGCCATGTTGGAGTAGTTTCCCGTTCCGGTACTTTAACATATGAAGCGGTTCATCAGCTGACACAGGCTGGAATTGGTCAGACAACTGCAGTTGGAATTGGCGGGGACCCTGTCAATGGTACAAACTTTATTGATGTATTAAAAGCATTTAACGAGGACCCTGAAACCTATGCGGTTATTATGATCGGCGAAATCGGGGGAACTGCTGAAGAAGAAGCCGCTGAGTGGATAAATGCAAATATGACGAAACCTGTTGTTGGCTTTATCGGCGGACGTACTGCACCTCCGGGAAAACGCATGGGGCATGCCGGTGCGATTATTTCTGGGGGAAAAGGAACAGCGGACGAAAAGATCCGTGTCATGAATGAATGCGGCATTAAAGTAGCAGAAACACCGTCTGTAATGGGTGCTACTTTAATTGAAGTATTAAAAGAAAAAGGACTTTATGAAAAATGTAAAACACACTAATCGTCTGTATAAGGAGATAGTCTCTCTTGATTAGAGGGGCTATTTCCCATCCCTTTTATCCTTGCTGTCCCCCGCCGTTTCCCCACCATTTGAATCAATAGTAAATCCAATTTATGCAGCATATAGGAGGAACACGATGAATGAATTTAATCATAGGCTTGTTCATCTTCAACATTGTACAGGAGCAAGCTGGAAGCGTATTTTGACGATCCTTAAGAAAGACCCACGATTAGAATCCCTTTATGACGAGCAGTTAATTAAAGACAGCGTACCCTCTCCGGCAGCGGATACTATCCTGCGTGATTTACACTCCCCTGTGCTTTACAATACCATTGAGCAATATAAACAAACTGGGATCCGTGCTTTGACTGTTTTTGATCCTGAATATCCGGAGCAGCTTCGGGAAACGTATATGCCGCCATGGGTTCTTTATCTTAAAGGAAATATTGATTTACTAGGAAAAAAGCATCTCCTTGCTGTCGTCGGGTCAAGACAGGCAACGACATATGGCAAAAAAGCAATCGAATTGTTATTTCCCCTTTTAATTGAACACCATATCGTTATTGTCAGCGGCCTTGCTTCTGGTGTTGATGCGTGTGCCCACCAAACAGCCATACAGTTGGGCGGAGATACAATCGGCGTTATTGCAGGAGGATTTAATCACCTGTATCCGAAGGAAAATGTAGGTCTTGCATGTGAAATGATGAAACGCCATCTTATTGTATCTGAATACCCTATTCATATAAGACCGCAAAAATGGCAGTTTCCACTACGAAATCGTATTATTGCAGGCCTTTGCCATGGTACGCTGGTTGTGGAAGCTAAGCAAAGAAGCGGGTCCCTGATCACAGCGAATTATGCAGTTCAAGAGGGACGAGATGTATACGCTGTTCCCGGCCATATTCTTGGCTCGCATTCAACGGGAACCAATCAGTTGATTCAACAAGGAGCTAAACTGGTGATTTCTGCTGAGGACATTCTGGAAGAAATAATTTGAGGGAAATGCATGAAGTGCTAAAAGCATAAATATTTTTGAATAAATGACTTTTTTCTTGTCTTTTCCATGACATTTCGGAGAATTTTCAGTAAAAAGGTTGAAATTGAGATGAATTTGGTATACATTTTGCAACATAAGTTTAGAGTTTTAAATGTTATTAGCAAAATTATAATTTGGGTTAAAAAGGATATTTTCGTCAATATTTTAGATATATTGAAACCGTTTTCTACAATGAGAAGGATAATTGTTCCATTTTTTTGTTTGACAGATGGAGCGAAAATAGACAATAATAATGGATATTTTAAGTTGTGCAATAAAGAATGGAAAAATTAAGTGGATGAGTATCCCTCTTGAGGAGGATTATTGAATGTCGGATTTTCTTGTGATCGTTGAATCGCCGGCGAAGGCTAAAACGATTGAGAAGTATTTAGGGAAAAAATATAAAGTTAAAGCTTCAATGGGACACGTGCGTGATTTACCAAAAAGCCAAATGGGTGTTGATATAGAAAATCATTTTGAACCGAAATATATTACCATTCGTGGAAAGGGACCAATTCTGAAGGAATTAAAAACTGCGGCAAAAAGAGCAAAAAAAATCTATCTTGCTGCCGACCCCGATAGAGAGGGAGAAGCCATTGCTTGGCATTTAGCAAATAGTCTTGACATGGATATCGATTCCGAGTGTCGGGTAGTTTTTAACGAAATTACTAAAGATGCCATTAAAGAATCCTTTAAGCATCCGCGTCCGATAAATAAGGATCTTGTAGATGCGCAACAGGCCCGCAGGGTACTGGATCGGCTTGTTGGATATAATATCAGTCCTTTATTTTGGAAGAAGGTTAAGAAAGGGCTGAGCGCCGGGAGAGTTCAATCTGTCGCTGTCCGGTTAATCATTGACAGAGAGAAGGAAATCAGGGAATTTATTCCGGAAGAATACTGGTCGATTAACGGAGAGTTTTTGAAGGGGGCAGAAAGCTTTGAAGCCTTATTCTACGGAATTGATAAAGAAAAGGTTGAGTTAGCCACAGAAGACCAGGTTAAAGAAGTATTAAGTAAAATGGACGGAAACCGTTTCATTGTGGATTCCGTTTCAAAGAAAGAGAGACGGCGGAATCCTGCTGCTCCATTTACGACTTCTTCTTTACAGCAGGAAGCAGCCAGAAAGCTAAATTTCCGGGCAAAGAAAACGATGATGTTGGCCCAGCAGCTATATGAGGGGATTGATCTAGGAAAAGAAGGAACGGTAGGGTTGATTACGTATATGAGAACGGACTCTACCAGGATTTCTGATGTTGCCCGCGAAGAAGCTGCCGGATATATTGCCACAACATATGGAAAAGATTATGTTTTGCTGGACAAACGAAAGGAAAAGAAAAACAATAATGCACAGGATGCCCATGAGGCGGTTAGACCTACCAGTACACTCCGTGAGCCCAATAGTTTGAAAGAATTTCTCTCGAGGGATCAATTAAGACTATACAAATTAATCTGGGAGAGGTTCGTAGCCAGTCAGATGGCTCCGGCGGTAATGGATACGATGAGTGTGGATCTGAAGAACGGTTCGGTTTACTTCAGGGCAGCAGGTTCAAAAATTAAGTTTCCTGGTTTTATGAAGGTATATGTTGAGGGAACTGATGACGGAGAAGAAGAAAAGAAGGATCGCCTTCTCCCGGATTTGCATGAGGGTGACGAAGTATTTAAAAAAGAAATAGATCCAAAGCAGCATTTTACCCAGCCGCCACCCCGCTATACAGAAGCACGTCTTGTGAAAACCCTCGAAGAGCTTGGGATAGGGCGTCCATCCACATTTGCTCCTACGCTGGACACGATCCAAAAAAGAGGCTATGTCGCTTTGGATAACAAACGTTTCATTCCAACAGAGCTTGGAGAGATTGTGACAGAATTAATGTTCGAATTCTTCCCGGAAATTCTCAATGTGGAATTTACGGCCAAAATGGAGCAAGATCTGGATTATATTGAAGAAGGAAAAATCAATTGGGTACAGATTATTGACGACTTCTACCAGGGGTTTGGAAAGAAGCTTGAAATAGCAGAAAAGGAAATGCAACAGGTAGAAATTAAGGATGAACCGGCCGGGGAAGAGTGTGAGCAATGTGGGAGTCCAATGGTTTATAAGATGGGACGATATGGAAAATTTATGGCATGCAGCAATTTCCCGGATTGCAGAAATACAAAGGCCATTGTAAAAGAAATCGGCGTGAAATGTCCAAAATGTAAAGATGGTAATATAATTGAAAGAAAAAGTAAAAAACGCCGGATCTTTTATGGTTGTGATCATTTTCCAGAGTGTGATTTTCTTTCCTGGGATAAACCGCTTCCTAGAAGCTGTCCAAAATGTGACTCTTTATTAGTGGAAAAGAAATTGAAAAAGGGAGTTCAGGTTCAGTGCTCTGAATGTGACTATAAAGAAGAACCTCAGGCATAAGGGTGAGCATCTTGCTCACTTTTTTTGCGGGAAGGAAAAGATTACAGATTTTCCGAACGAGCAAGCACATGCAGGGCACAGCCCGTCTTTGGATGCGGGAGTCTCAAAAGGAATTAACAAAAAATATACCTTTTATCTTTATTCTTTAAGACGAATCATGTACAATGCTCAAAGGGAGAAAATTATACTAGTATGAGTTATTGCATAATTTAATAAGCATGTGTAGATGAAACGAATATGTTTTTAGATGGAGGTTAATTCATGGCAATGGAAACAGTGAATGTCATAGGTGCTGGACTTGCAGGAAGTGAAGCAGCTTGGCAGTTAGCAAAAAGGGGGGTAATGGTACGACTGTATGAGATGAGACCGGTCAGACAAACTCCGGCACACCATACGGATCAATTTGCTGAGCTGGTTTGCAGTAATTCCCTGCGGGCCAATACCTTAACGAATGCAGTTGGTGTTTTAAAAGAAGAAATGCGTATTCTCGATTCGATTATTATTCAGTCTGCAGATGAGTGTGCCATTCCTGCAGGAGGAGCACTCGCAGTGGACCGCCATGAATTCGCAGGACGTGTAACGGATAAATTAAAAAATCATCCGAATATTGATGTTATAAATGAAGAAGTAACAGAAATTCCGGATGGCATGACGATTATCGCATCAGGACCGCTAACAAGCGAAAAGCTGTCAAGACGTATTATGGAGTTGATTGGTGAAGATTATCTCTACTTCTATGATGCAGCGGCTCCGATTATTGAGAAAAGCAGTATTGATATGAATAAAGTGTATTTAAAGTCACGCTATGATAAGGGAGAAGCAGCCTACCTGAATTGTCCGATGACTGAAGAAGAATTTAATCGTTTCTATGATGCCCTGATTACAGCTGAAACGGCGGAACTGAAAGAATTTGAAAAAGAGGTATATTTTGAAGGATGTATGCCGATAGAAGTAATGGCAAAACGTGGCAAAAAAACGATGCTTTTTGGACCGATGAAGCCGGTAGGTCTTGAGGATCCAAGAACAGGAAAAAGGCCGTTTGCGGTTGTACAGCTGCGCCAGGATAATGTAGCAGGGACATTATATAATATTGTCGGGTTTCAAACGCATTTGAAATGGGGGGCACAAAAAGACGTATTCCAGCTGATTCCTGGTTTGGAGCATGCCGAAATTGTCCGTTACGGTGTAATGCACAGAAACACATTTATCAATTCTCCAAAATCACTAAAGGCTACGTACCAATTGAATAAAGAAGAACGAGTGTTTTTTGCCGGACAAATGACTGGTGTGGAAGGCTATGTTGAGTCTGCAGCCAGCGGATTAATAGCCGGAATAAATGCTGCTCGACTTATTCAGGGGAAGGAGCCGCTTGTGTTTCCTTCAGAAACATCCATTGGGAGCATGGCTAAATATATTACGACTGCAGATGCGAAGCATTTTCAGCCGATGAATGCCAACTTTGGCTTGTTTCCTGAGCTACCAACCAAAATAAAAGGGAAGCAGGAACGAAATGAACGGCATGCTAATCGGGCATTGGATACAATTCAGAAATTTGCGAACAGTATGTAATCTTGTTGTGGCAATCTCTTTAATTATGTTATGATAATGGTATCATGTGGAGGGAGTTCAAGTGAAAAAAGATGTGAACGAATCGTTAAAATTATTTATTGAATATTTGCAGATTGAAAAAAATTATTCACAGTATACAATTGAATCTTATCTGCATGATATCCAAGAATTTTATATGTTCATGAATGAGCAAGGAATTAGCGGACTTAAAGAGGTGACCTATGCAGATATCAGGATATTCTTAACAAAACTGTATCATAAAAAGCTGTCAAGAAAAACAGTGGCGAGAAAAATATCCAGTTTACGAAGTTTTTATACTTTTTTGCTTAGGGAAAAACAAATTGAAGATAGTCCATTTTCCCTCGTGACCATGCCCAAAATAGAAAAAAGACTGCCTGATTTTTTTTATGACGATGAAATGAAGCAACTGTTTGCGGCATGCAAAACGGACACGCCGTTAGGCTTGAGAAATGCTGCTTTGCTGGAATTATTGTATGCAACCGGGATTCGTGTAGGTGAATGCAGTCAATTGCGTTTAAAAGATGTGGATTTCTTTCTCTCAACTATTCTTGTTCATGGAAAAGGGCAAAAAGACAGATATGTCCCCTTTGGAACATTCGCACATAAAGCTCTTGAAAAATACATCCAGTTTGGTCGTAGTGAATTAATAAAAAATCAGGATTCGCATGATTATCTATTTCTTAATTTTCGCGGAGGCCCTTTAACCTCTAGAGGGATAAGAATGATTTTAAATAAATTGATTGAGGAATCATCATTGGAAGGAAAGATACATCCTCATATGCTTCGTCATACTTTTGCTACACATCTGCTTGAGAATGGGGCGGACATGAGAACGGTTCAAGAATTATTAGGGCATGCGAGTCTTTCTTCAACGCAGGTCTATACGCATGTAACGAATGAATATTTAAGAAGATCCTACATGAACCATCACCCCAGAGCATGATAAAGGCGGAAGCGCATATACAAATAATAATTGAAGTTTTATACATAGCAGGGCACAAAAGGTATGAGTACGTGTTAAATAGAGTATAAATAAATGTTCAGCAAAAGGAGGAGCTTTGATGGGTCAATTTCATGCAACCACGATTTTTGCGATTCAACATGATGGAAAATGCGCCATGGCCGGTGATGGTCAGGTGACAATGGGAAATGCAGTTGTGATGAAACATACTGCAAGAAAAGTAAGAAAGTTATTTAATGGTAAAGTAATCGCTGGTTTTGCCGGCTCTGTTGCGGATGCATTTACACTATTTGAATTGTTTGAAGGAAAGCTTGAAGAATATAATGGCAATTTGCAGCGTGCAGCGGTAGAGTTAGCAAAACTTTGGAGAAGCGATAAAGTACTACGACAGCTTGAAGCAATGCTCATCGTGATGGATGTGAACAATCTTTTGTTAATTTCAGGAACAGGAGAAGTCATTGAGCCGGATGATGGAATATTAACGATTGGATCAGGTGGAAATTATGCGCTGGCCGCAGGGCGGTCGTTGAAAAAATTCGCAGGTGATCATTTGTCGGCAAAAGAAATTGCAAAAGCTTCCCTTGAAATTGCTTCTGAAATTTGTGTTTATACAAACAATAATATCATTGTGGAAGAATTATAGAGGGAGGTTTCGCTCGTTATGTCAAAGATAAATTTAACTCCTAAACAAATTGTGGAGCGTCTTGATCAGTATATTATCGGACAGAAGGATGCAAAAAAGGCTGTGGCAGTAGCACTCCGTAATCGTTATCGCAGAAATTTGCTTGATGAAAAAATTCGCGATGAAATAAGTCCAAAAAATATTTTAATGATTGGACCAACTGGTGTCGGGAAGACCGAAATTGCTCGCAGAATTGCCAAATTGGTAAATGCCCCTTTTGTAAAAGTAGAGGCAACAAAATTTACGGAAGTTGGTTATGTAGGACGTGATGTAGAATCCATGGTCAGGGACCTTGTGGAAACATCTGTCAGGTTAGTAAAGGAAGAGAAAATGCTAAGCGTGAAAGAACTTGCTGAGGCAAATGCCAATCGCCGCTTAGTAGAATTACTTGTGCCTTCCAATAAAAAATCTGCTGCTATCAAAAATCCATTGGAAATGCTTTTTGGAGGCGGGAGCAGTCAGGAAAATCAGGAAAACAGCTCATCTGATGATCATCAGAAACAGGAAGAAAAACAAAAAATCATAAAGACAAAACTTTCATTAGGTGAATTAGAAGATGAAATGGTGACGGTTGAAGTAGAAGAACAGCAGCCTTCTATGTTCGATATGTTGCAAGGTTCAGGGATGGAGCAAATGGGACTCAATATGCAGGATATGCTGGGAAACCTGATGCCAAAACGACGTAAAAAACGCAGGCTGACAGTTCGGGAAGCAAGGAAAATCCTCGCCCAAGAAGAAGCGCAAAAGCTGATTGATATGGATGAAGTAACACAGGAGGCTGTATCCAGAGCTGAACAATCGGGTATTATTTTTATCGATGAGATTGATAAAATTGCCAGCAAAAACAGCGGTAGCTCTTCAACGGATGTCTCTCGTGAGGGAGTGCAACGGGATATCCTGCCGGTTGTAGAAGGTTCAACTGTTGGGACGAAATACGGTTATGTAAAAACTGATCATATCTTGTTTATTGCGGCGGGGGCGTTTCATATTGCAAAGCCTTCTGATCTTATACCTGAATTGCAGGGAAGATTTCCAATTCGTGTTGAATTAACAAAATTAACAACCGATGATTTTGTGAAAATTTTAATTGAACCTGATAATGCTTTGATTAAACAATATCAGGCTTTATTAGCAACAGAAGGTATACAAATTGAATTTTCTGACGATGCTATAAACAAGATCGCAGAAATCGCTTTTGAGGTGAACCAAAATACAGATAATATCGGGGCAAGAAGACTCCACACGATTCTAGAAAGACTGTTGGAGGATTTATCCTTTGAGGCTCCAGAGATTACTCTGGAAAAAATCGTCATTACCCCTCAGTATGTAGAAGAAAAATTAGGAGCAATCTCCAAAAATAAAGATTTAAGCCAATTTATTTTATAATTTGAGTGAAAGATAAAAAATTTTTGAAAAAAGCTACAATTTAACCTGAATAAGATATATAATATCATGGGCTTTAGAAATAGGAGGAAAAAGGAATGGATTTACTATCAAAAACAAGAAAGATTAATGCAATGCTGCAAAA
>NZ_CAMLDX010000081.1 GCF_946478885.1 uncultured Bacillus sp.
GTTCTTCATTCTTCATAAACAAGTGAATCATACATACTATTCACGGCAATTTTATGATGAAATAGACATCATTTCATAGCAAACAAGTATGAATTGTCGTTATTTAGGAGGAATCATAATGCAAAGAGATATCTCCAAGCGCAGGCTGCTTACTATTGCCGGCTCAGGATGGATGTTTGATGCCATGGATGTCGGGATGCTCTCGTTCATCATTGCTGCTTTGAAGACTGACTGGAATTTATCGGTCCAAGAAATGGGATGGATTGGTAGTATTAATTCCATTGGTATGGCGGTTGGCGCTACGATATTCGGACTAATGGCTGACAGAATCGGTCGAAAAAATGTCTTTATTATTACCTTATTATTATTTTCGCTAGGTAGCGGGTTCTCAGCCTTGACTACATCCTTATCCCTTTTCCTGATTCTCCGCTTTTTAATTGGAATGGGACTTGGGGGCGAACTTCCAGTTGCTTCTACCTTAGTATCCGAAAGTGTCCCGGCAGATAACCGAGGCAGAATCGTTGTTTTGCTTGAAAGCTTTTGGGCAGTCGGCTGGCTTCTTTCTGCAGTGATCTCTTACTTTATTATCCCGGAATTTGGCTGGCGATGGGCTTTACTATTAAGTGCACTACCAGCATTATATGCCCTTTATCTAAGACTACACCTGCCGGATTCACCGCGGTTTGCTGCTGTAAGCAAGAGCGAAAGACCTTCAATTTTTGAAAGTGTATCAAAGCTATGGACCGGCAAATACGCAAAAAGAACCTGTATGCTCTGGATCCTTTGGTTCTGTGTGGTCTTTTCCTATTACGGAATGTTCCTTTGGCTGCCGAGCGTGATGGTGCTGAAAGGCTTCAGTATGGTGCAAAGCTTCGGGTATGTGCTGATCATGACCCTGGCACAGTTACCGGGATATTTTTCTGCGGCTTGGTTGATTGAAAAAATGGGTCGCAAATTTGTGCTAACAGTATATCTAGTTGGTACTGCATTATCCGCCTATTTTTTTGGAAACGCCGAAACGATTGGCTTTTTAATGACTGCTGGCATTTTTCTTTCATTTTTTAATCTCGGTGCATGGGGAGCTCTGTATGCTTATACACCGGAGCAATACCCGACAAAAATCCGCGGCAGCGGTGCAGGGATGGCGGCAGCAATCGGAAGGCTAGGGGGAATTCTCGGTCCATTGCTTGTTCCATATCTTTCCGCCAATCATGTACCAATTTCCATGATCTTTGCGATTTTTTGTACATCAGTGCTTGTTGGTGCTGCAGTTGTTTTCTTCATGGGGAAGGAAACGATGCATACTCAGCTTTCATAGAATATGTAAGAAGGGATGGCAATCATGGAGGATTTTCAAATGCACAGAATATACTGTTTCAGACGAAAAAAAGAATTTCGTACACTTGACCTCCATCTCACTCTTTGCGAAGCAGACCTTGATTGAAAGGACTGCAGCCATCAGAGCACTCTTATCGGGTCATGATGAATCTTATTTCTCCCGACTACCGTCCCTTCTTACATACTTATAACCATAAAGTGGGAGTCCTACTGTCTGTTTTTTAGACAGAATTACTCTCCGCTTTATAAAAAAACAGCCCTGTGCCAATCTTTATCATGAAGTTTTCAGCATATGCTATAATAGATATATAGCTACAACCCCCAATCTAATTTGAGAATTTCTTTAAGAATCTCTAATTTTGCAGCTCCAATTTTATCTGTGATTTTCTTCTCAAGTTCAGCTTTTAAAGCGGCATTTTTCTCATAGCATTCTTCACCCAGCTTTGTTAATTGAATGCATTTATCTTTTTTGTTATGCTGCTGGCTGCTGATTTCAACCAAACCCTTGGCTTCCAGGTTTTTAATAAATTTATGAACAGCTTGCCGAGAAATGTCTGCACGCTTAGCAATATATGCTATCGTTGTCTGTTTTTTATATATTCTTCCCATAATAAACCATTCTGAATTTGATATGTATATATCGCTTGTATTATTCCATAGCTTCTCTGTAATACCGCGAAGCTGAATATAGCGCTCACTTAATAAATCAATACAATCTAAGTGCTGTAAATCGGTCTCCAAAGAATGCAGCCCCTTTCATTTTCATCGACTTTACTATACAAAAGCGTCTAAAAATTGTCAATAAAGTTGACAAAAATGAAATATTGTATTAAAATATTTTGTAAACTAAGTTGACAAATAGAGGGATGGGATAAACACCATGTTTAATATTGGAGATGTAATTGTCTATTCTGCACACGGCCTATGTCAAATTGATGATATATGTGAAAAAACGGTTGCCAATGTAACTAGGACCTATTATGTCCTGCATCCCCTCGAAGGATCTAGTTTAACGATTAGTACACCTGTGGATAATGATAGGATCATCATGCTGATGGAGCTGGATGAGAAAGAAGCAACAAATATTTTAAAATCTTTCAAACAACCGGGAGTCCCTTGGATCTCAGACGTTAAGCAGCGAAATACAACATATCATGGCATGATAAAGGCTGGCAACCGTGAAGAGATTGCCAAGGTCGCGAATACTTTGATGAGAAAAAATATGGAACTTATCAAAAAAAAGAAAAAGCGATTGTATGATCAAGATCGTAAATTATTAAATACAATCCAAAGCATCTTGTTTAAAGAATTGGCCGATGCCTTACATACTACTGTTGAGGAGATAGCTGAAAAGGCCAATCATATGATAGAGGGATTCGAGGATATTGATAAACAGAACAAAGCTCTAGTACAAACAGAGTGTTCGATTTTGAATAATTAAGCGGCTAAATCAAAAACGATTTTATTCTGCAGAGGATAGGCAGGCAAGAAAAAGCGTTATACAGATGCACATCTGTATAACGCTTTTTCTATTTTTATATGAAAATTTCATATTTTGATCTTCCTAATTTAAAAAGATGATTTTGTCTTGATTAGGAAAATTTGCAGCATCCCAAGATTTTAATAAACTGTGAACATCTAAACAAAATTCCCGTTGCAGGACTTTTTAGCTTATTATGGTAATTAGAAGGTTTTTTGGATCAAATTGCCGCAGTGATAAAACGAGCTGATGCCTCAAGAAACCTCTTATCAGAGCCTTGCGGACATGTTTCTCATTCCTGAGATGGGAATCTTACTTGCCTGGTAAGGCGGATAATATTAATCTATGATTTCAGAAAGGAGACAGAAATGAGAGAAAGTACGGCAAAATCAATACCCATTTTCCTGCTTCGGGTAATGATTATACATACTTTAACGTATATACTGGCCGGTATATTTTTTTCAAACGTGTTTCATTACCGCACAGTTTTTGAACTTCCTGTTATACAGGATTTCATGCTTCCATACGGAGAGGAGGCAATTGTTTGGGGGCCATATATCCAACCATTACGTGGTCTGATTATCGGACTTATTCTGCTGCCTTTTCGAAGACTTTTAGAGAATGCAAGCTTCGGTTGGCTGTATATCTGGCTGCTTATGGCGGGAATTGGTATCGTAGCTTCACCAGTTGCTGCCCCCGGTTCCCTTGAAGGGATCATTTATACAAAACTGCCGCTTTGGTTTCATTTTCTCGGATTACCCGAAGTACTGCTTCAGACATTGGTTTTTAGTATCTTTGTGCATTTATATTTACGTTATCCGACAGGCATTACGAAGGCAATGCCACCAATTTTCACTGTACTGCTTAATGCCCTTTCCGGAGCTTGTTTTGCCTTTCTTGGCTATGTAGTAATTTCAGTTCTTTTTGCATTATTCAATCAGGTTTCAATTACAGATAAAGCCAATTTCAGTTTAAAAATACAGGGCGTGTTTATCGCACCATTTATTGTAAATTTTCTTTTTATTTACTTTTTAAAGAGTGTACGATTTACCCGTGATGTGCACCCGATTCTAATTTTTCTGATCATCTGGCTTGTCAATTCCATCTGTGTGGCCGTATATCAGCAATTCGTGTTCGAAGGCGTAAATTTGGTATATGCATTGGCGGCACCTATTTTACCAGCATTCATTGTCGCTCTGCTTGCAGCGCCTCGGAGAATAAGAGGAAACAACAGAAGTATCTATTTTAAATAATCGATACAATCTCAACTTAAAGGGATGCTAGTTTTGCCAGCATCCCTTTTGTTTTTGCATATTTGAATCCATGACAATTATTATTTGTTAGAATTGACAAAACGCCCAATATGTAAGCGGTTACTTATTAAAGTAAATCAATACCTCCGTCTTTTTGAAGAACCCGGGATACCTGCCTCCTCCCGATATTTGGCTACAGTTCGACGAGAAATTTGTATCCCCTCATGTTGAAGGAGTGCTGCAATCATTTGATCTGAAATCGGCTTCTCTTTATTTTCTTCTGCTATTAATCTCTTGATTTTCCCTTTGATAGAAATCGATGACTCAGTTGTGATACTTGCATTTTTACTTAGACCATTTGTAAACAGCTTTTTCAAATGAAAAAGCCCGTGCGGTGTTTGAATATATTTATTGCTCGTTGCCCGGCTTATCGTAGACTCATGAAAACCAAGTTCCTCCGAGATATCTTTTAAAGTCATGGGTTTTAATTTTGCCAGACCTTCTTCAAAAAATTCCCTTTGCATATTTAAAATGGCTTGAACTACTTTCATCAATGTATATTTTCTCTGTTCGATCCCATTCATCAGCATTTTTGCATCCTGGATTTTTTGCTTAATATAGTCGTCCTCTATTCCTAATAGATTCCTTGCCAATATGGGATTGATTGAAATCTGTGGCAGGATACTGTCGTTCACAATGATGATATATTCCCCTTTTACCTTTTCCACCATTACATCCGGAACGATGTATTGGGTCATTTCATCGCTAAACTCACTACAGGGACGCGGATTTAACGTTTTAATATAATCTGCGACCTCTTGAATCTCCTTTAGCGTAACTTGATATATTTTAGACATTTTTCGAAATCTCTTTGCTGCGATATCCTCTAAATGATTTTCGATTATTTTATATGCAAGATGATTCTCTAATGATTGTACTCTCAGCTGAATCAGGAGACTTTCTTTAATATTCCTTGCACCTACACCAATCGGATCAAGAGACTGCAACACTATAATTGCTTTTTCCACTTCATCCAAAGTAACAGACAAATTCTTTACCGCATCTTCTAGTTTGATTTCCAAAAAGCCATAATGATTTAAATGTCCGATTAAAAATTTAAGAATTTTTTTCAGTTCAATTGTTATACCAGGCAATGTATTGATTTGTTCCAAAAGATACATTTCAAGTGAAATATTCGTGTTGGAGTATTGCAAAATCGGGTCAAAATCCCGTTCTCGATGTTGTGTGTGAAATGATGAAAATGGTTCTTTCCCTCTTCGAGAGATAAAATAATCAATAGGCTTTTCCTTCAATTCCACTATTGGATTTTCAACGGTCTGCTGTTGAATAAATTCAATTAATTCGAGTGAAGAATACTGCAAAATATTTATGGATTGGCGCAGTTCAGGAGTTAAGGTCAATTTAATGGTTTGAATTTGTTTCAAATCTATACTAAATTGCATATGTCCCCACCTTTTTATTCTAAATATTTAGAATTTTCTTATTTATATTCTTATCATACCTTACTTTCTTCAATAAATATAGATTTTTTTGTCAGATAAACTCACAATCATCATGTTTAAATACAAGTATGCCACATCATGAAAAAACCTGCCTGATGTAGCAGGTTTAAGATGTAGAAACTTTTAGAATAACACGGTGTTCACCGATATATTTACCCGTGAGTTTATTAATTTATAACATTTTCATTGATCGGAACCTCTTCCACATGAGGTACGCTTTCTTTTTTATTATTAAACAGGAAATAGGAGCCAATAACAAGCATGGTAAGTAGAGAGGTTAGCAGAAATTGCAAGCGCATTGAATCAATAAAGGCTTGGGCGACAAAAATCACTGCTAATAAGAGAATAGTTGCATAGGTTAAATAAGGGAAAAGCCACATTTTTATTTTGAGTTTTTCAGGGCTGTTCTTTTCCATTTTTCTCCGTAAACTCATATGGGAGAGCGCAATAAAAATATACATAATCATCGTAACTCCCCCGGAACTGTTTGCCAAAAATACAAACACCCCGTTTGGCGACACAAATTTAAACATGGTAAAGATATAAGCAAATATTACACTCATTGCCAATGCCCAAATCGGTACTCCTTTTGCATTAACACCAGCCAGAAATCTCGGAGCGTCCCCTTTTTTCGATAGTGAAAATAACATACGAGAGCTTGTATAAAGCCCTGAATTTAACACTGAAAGCAGCGAAATAAAGATGACCATATTCATCACATGACCAGCTGCAGGGAGCCCGGCTAATTCAAATACACTGGCATAGGGAGTAAGCAGCAAATCCTCAGAGCCCGGAGGAATGACCATAATTAATACAAATACTGAGCCTACAAAGAAAAGCAGTAAACGCCAGACTACCGCATTAATTGCTCTGATAATGTTCTTATGGGGGTCTACCGATTCACCGGCTGCAATAGCTGCTACCTCACTTCCGGATAATGAGAAAGTAATAAAAATAACACTCAGAAGGACCGGCATAAATCCATACGGAAGAAAAGCATCTTTTTCAATCATCGTCGCTATACTTTGAGCCTGAACACCTGGTACCAATCCTAAAATGATGGCCGCTCCTAAAGCCAGAAATACAATGATTGCGGTCACTTTGATAAAAGCTAACCAATATTCAAACTCCCCATATACTTTAACTGAGAAAATATTCGTTATCGTCATTAAGATAGGAAAGATCATGCTTGCTGACCAAACAGGGATAGACGGAAACCAGTTATTAACCATTGCCCCTAATAACGTTGCTTCAATTGCCACAATAATCACCCAATTAAACCAATACAACCAGCCAATCGTAAACCCCGCCCATGGTCCCATCGCCTGATGAGCATAAGTGGAAAACGAACCACTGTCAGGATTAATAACAGCCATTTCCCCTAACATTCTCATAACCAACACAATGAGTAGTCCCGCGATAATATATGACAAAAGTGCTCCAGGTCCTGTTGAATTGATTATCGTTCCACTCCCTACAAAAAGACCGGCACCTATCACTCCACCAATTGAAATCATTGTCACATGCCTGGTTTTGAGACTGTGCTGCAATTCATTATCATGAAGACCCATCTTCTTCACCTTCCTTTAGAGTTTTAAATGACTGCACTCCTTTGATACCCATTTTATCTGAATTTTCGAAATAATAGTCTGATAGTAAGTCTTCTGTTTCCGACACAAATGATCACGCTCTAAGCTGCCCATCTACTCTAAAAATTATAAATGATGAAATACACTATAAGATTCAATAGATGATAACAATGAACACGCCCCCTTCCAAAGATGATCTTTATCAACCGTAAATAATCTTCCTGTCAATAAGTCTATTGATATTTAAATAAAAGCAAAAAAGATGCCAAACCTATTTTATGTAAAAATAAGGAATAGATATGAAAATTATGTAGAATGATTACTATTTGAATCGATTTGTTTCATATTATTAATTCATTTATTGATTATTTTTTAATTCTGATTTACATTTGAATTAATATTCAGAATATTTTCGGAGGATTATTTTTTTCTATCTATTATGAGAAATTTGGTTGAGCAAAGTTTGTCTTGGATGAAAGGAGGAGTTTATGGAACTGTCTATTTTGGAAAAGCTACTGGATGTGATTATCCAAACATCCAATAACAATATTACTGTCGTGGATGAAAAAGGGTATATTATACAATCCAATCCCAATCATTGGTCAGCCTACGGAATAAAACCAGAAGATTATAAGGGCAAATCTGTATACCAGCTTGAAAATGAAGACATCCTCATCCCCTCGATCACTGCCATGGTTTTCAGAAAAAAAAGGCCTGTTCAAATTCTGCAGCAGACAAAAACAGGAAAAGTGATCATGACCAAGGGTTATCCTGTATTTGACGATGACGGGGAAATTGTTCGAGTGATCAGTTATGCACAGGATCAAACTGAAATTAGCGAACTTCAAGAACAGTACCTTCTACTAGAAAGAAAACTAAAAAATTATCAATCAGAGGTTGAAGAACTTCGCAGAAAAGAAGGAATTCTTTACAAAAGCAAAGAAATGGAGCATATCTATCATACTATTCGCCGAGTTGCGAATTCCAGTGCAACAATCCTGCTGCTAGGTGAATCTGGTGTTGGAAAAAGCATTCTTGCACATGAGCTCCACAAGCAAAGTGATCGCCGCGGCGAACCATTTATTGAAGTCGATTGCAGCACGATCCCGGAAAATTTATTTGAATCTGAAATGTTCGGCTATGAATCCGGTTCTTTTACAGGAGCTGAACGGAAAGGAAAACAAGGCCTAATTGAACAAGCGCACAACGGAACCTTGTTTTTGGATGAGATTGGAGAACTCCCGTTAGCGATCCAGGTGAAATTACTAAAAGTACTACAAGAAAAAAAGTTTATCAGAATAGGAGGAAAAAAAGAACAACATATCGATTTCCGGCTTGTTACTGCAACGAATCAAAATCTCGAACAAATGGTAGAGGAAGGAAGATTTCGACTTGATTTATATTACAGATTGAATGTCATCCCACTTTATATTCCTCCGCTTCGGGAGCGTAGGGACGATATTGCCCTTTTATTAAACCATAATCTCGAACAAATGAATAAAAAATACAATACAGAAAAAAGATTACACTCAATCGCTTATAAATCACTAATTCATTATAATTGGCCGGGAAATGTAAGAGAATTAGAAAACTTAGTGGAAAGACTCATTCTCACAACGAATGGAATTTTTATTTTGCACGACGACCTCCCTCCTGTTATTCGAAATCAAAGTACAAGCCATGGCAAAGAAGAGTACGCGACAGATAAAATTGTTCTTCACGAGAAAGTATTGGATGATTCGATGGACCTCAATCTTAAAGCAGCATTAGAAAGAACAGAAAAGAGAATTCTATTAAAGGCATATGAAACATGCAGTTCTACATATGAAATGGCTAAAATATTAGGGATCAGCCAGCCGTCAGTTGTTCGCAAGCTAAAAAAATATAAATCCTGAAACACGCACTAAAGCGGGGCTGTCCCATAAGGTGTCAGGCAATCACAATTCATCCATATCCCTAGCAGATTGATGCAAAGGGATACTAGAAATTGAATGGTCTTGCCTGATACCTTTTGCTTTTGGGATAGCCCCGTCATGCGTTTTTTACTGGCAAACAAAATATACTGACTGACCCTATAATCTATAAACCATTACGGATATGAAGAATAAGGCCTGATACAAATTAGAAGAATTGTTATCCATCAGCAAATTTATCCTAAAACAGCTCCATTCATATCCAGTAAGCTAATGAACGTTTCTTCATTGATTCCCTAAATTGCTCTGTTGATTTTAGCAGAACTTTATTTGCTGCATAATCCATAATAACGCCATAGCGACGAATCACATCTAATTTATCAATTTGACCCGTAATAAACATTTGTTCCACAAGGACCGGTTCTGTCTTCAGCCATTGTTTACGATGCTGTTTGATATAACTTCTTTCCAGATTGGTCGCTTCATAGTCAATTTCAAACAGATCCAGGTCTTTATCAATCTCTTTAATCACTACTCCGTAATCTTTTCTTGCTCTTTCAATAGAGACATATTCGTCAATTACATCTTCTAAAACAGCATTTATATCACGCTCAAGCGGATCTCCCAGACCGCCTCCTCCTGCCGAAGGCCTGACAAATGAATCACCGTTTTTCACCTCAACATTTGAAAAAATTGTTCCTAAAAATCGTTCATTGTCCTTTCCCGGATTAAGCCATGCTCCATGCGGATACGAAGGAAGTCCTCCAAAAATCCCCCACGTTATAGAGCGTGAACGGTCACAACAGTATGACATGACAGTATGATCAATATCTGTTAATATTCCACCTTTTTCAACCCCGCATCCTCCGCGATATTTACCAGGTCCGGCAGAATCGATAATGATTTCATGCTTGGTTGTAATAACCGGGGATAATCGCTCCTGACCCTCGCAAGGCTGCACACTTAATCCAACACCAAAAGCCGGGGATGTAGCGTTTGCACCATCTCTGTCAATACGCCCTCCATGACCGCCTGCCATCCAGTCATACCACATAAAGAAATGGTTGCCCGCATTTCTTCTATCACTGCCCCCTATCAACAAGTATTCTAAATTAAATGTACAAGCCATTGCTCTTTCCGGCATAATATTCGACCAAAGCTCAAAGCAGGCATTGAGAATTTTTTCAAATGCTCCTGAACAATATCCCGTAACTGCCACAGGACTGGGCGCATTAACCACTGAATTTTCCGGTAAAATTACCTTCACAACTCGGTAAAACCCGGAATTCAATGGTATTTCAGGAAAAAAGGTTTTCGTTCCAGCATATGTTCCGGAAAGCGAGGCTCCAAAACCGGCATTTAAGAAGCAGCCGATATATGGATGTGATCCCGTTAAATCGTATTGTATATCATCATTCGTAATGGTCATTTTCACCCGAATCGGTATCAAGCCATCACCAGCACCCGGATCCATATCAATATAATCAACAGTTTCCCATGTTCCTTTTGGCAGGGTTTTAATTTTTGCTTTTGCAAGCCGCTCCACATAATCCTGCACTTCTTCAAAAGCAGTAAGAACCGTATCTAGGCCGTATTTATCAATCATTCCAAGCAGTTGCATCTGCCCCACCTTTGCTGCCTCTACTTGCGATTGTAAATCCCCGATTCTTTCCTCAGGCATTCTCATATTCATCGCTAACATATTGATAACATCCTTCAAATATCGGCCTTTACTATATATGCGAACAGGAGGTATTCTAATGCCTTCACCATAATGATCCTTTGCCTTTATATCAAATGAGCCAGGTGTTGAACCGCCAATATCTGCCCAATGACCATTTGTCTGCATAAAAGCGATTAACTGTTCTTCGTAAAATACTGGCAAGACAACGCGCGTATCATTAAAATGAGTTCCGCCCCGATAAGGATCATTGACTAAGAAAACATCCCCAGGGTAGATATCATCTTTAAAATCTTCAATAACCGCTTGTGCGGTTAAATGCAATGTTCCTACATGAACAGAGATGTCCTGTGTTCCCTGCATGACTGTGTTCCCATCAGCATCACAAAGTGCACAGCTAAAATCGCGATTATAAATAACAAATGAATAACAAGTTCTCAGCATCTGTTCTGCCATTTGATCAACCAAATTAACAAATCCATTTTTTAGTACCTCAAATGTCACTGGATCAAGACGGTTATTTCTATCCTGTGAAATTTGCTGATAATTACTCATGTTTGCTTCACCTCTCCTAATCTTAAATATTGACTGTAATGATTAAGTTTCTGTACTCATCCACTCTGGCAGAGAAACCCGGTGGTATTACAGTTGTCGTATCCAATTGATTAATAATAGCCGGACCCTGAATTTCAGACAGAACAGGAATTTCCTCACGGTCATAGACATTGGTAGGAAACGAGCGGCCATCAAAAAATACATCTCGCACATCCTTTAGCGCATTCTCCATATTTCCATCGGGTCCAAACTTAGGAAATTCCGGTTTGGGAACAGTCCCAATTGCAGTCACCCTTAATCCATAGATTTCTACTAATTGTTCCTTATTGAAAAAGGCAAATTCGCGTTTGTGTTCTTCATGAAAGATATCCAAAATCTCATCAATCGAGTGAAGCTGGTTGCTGACCGGTACCGCTAATGAACGCCACTGACCTTTATATCTCATATCAATGTAACGCATCAATGTGGACTGTTCTGTACCAATTCCTTCTTCCTGTAACAATTCTTCGGCTTCTTTTTCCATGGCAATAAATTCATTCTCTAATTCTTCCAAGGAGACAAGATTCGCATTTCTTACAAATGTTTTGGAAATATCATGACGTACATCAACCAGTAGGCATCCCATTGCCGCTGCAACACCAGGATGATGAGGAACAATAACCGTAGGAATTCCCATCTCCTTAGCCAGTTGGGCACCATGCAATGGACCTGCCCCTCCAAATGCGACTAGGGCAAAGTCTCGTGGATCATAGCCGCGTCTCACTGAAATTAATCTTAATGCATCACACATATTCGCATTCGCCACTTCAATAATCGCATTGGCCGCTTCTTCAGTGGTGTAATTAAATCTCCCGGCTATTTTACCTACCGCTTTTTCCGCTTTCTCCTTATCTAGTTTCATCGTTCCATTTAAAATATCTGTCCCTAAACGTCCTAGGACCAGGTTTGCATCGGAATTAGTTGGTTCTATCCCTCCTCTTCCATAGCAAGCAGGACCAGGAACCGCTCCTGCACTTTGCGGCCCATTTCGCAGTGATCCTCCTTCATCAACCCACGCCAGACTTCCTCCGCCTGCGCCAATGGTTAGTATCTCTATACTTGGAAAACCAATTGGATAGCCATATTCAATGGACCAATCCTTTGTGATTCTTATGTCGCCCTCATACATCAGTGAAATGTCTGTGCTTGTCCCTCCCATATCAAGACCTATAGCATTTTCAAAGCCGCAAAGCTTAGCAATATGCTTACTGGCGATCGCACCGGCGGCAATGCCTGAACTCGCAAGTCTCGCAGCATATCGCGGAACGGTCGTCGAAGTCATAACTCCACCGCCGGAATGCAGAACAAGGATCTCTTCTTGATAACCTTTCTGAGCCATTTCGTCTTCCAGTGTTTTGATATATTTACTCACAATAGGACCAAGTACCGCATTAATAATGGTTGTGCTCATACGTTCATGCTCAAATATTTCTGGAAGTACCTCGCTTGACACACAAACATACACTTCAGGGAGTTCCTCCAGTATCATTTCTTTAACCTTTTTTTCATTTTCTCCATTCACATAAGCATTAATAAAGCAGACAGCGATGGATTCTATCCCGCGTTTTTTTAATTTTTGGGTCAATTGTCTTACTTCCATTTCATCAATTTCAGTGATGATATTCCCTTCGTAATCTGTACGCTCCGTTACTTCAAAACGCTCTCTTCGGGGAATATACGGCTTAGCATTATCCTTATACATATCCCATATATCTTCTTTTGTTCCTCTTCGTATCTCGGGAACATCTCTGAAGCCTTTAGTTGTAATAAGAGCTGTTTTGGGTAGTTTTCTTTCAATTAACGCGTTAGTACCCACCGTCGTCCCATGTGAAAACACTTTAATATTCTTGCCATCAATTTTTGCCACTTCTATACCGTTTAATATTCCCCTTTCCGGGTTGGAGGGTGTCGAAGATGTTTTTGTTACAAAAATTTCTCCTGTCTTCTCATCAAACACAAATACATCAGTAAAGGTTCCACCAACATCAATTGCCAGCCGAGTTGAAGTCATTTTTTATTCACTCCTCTTTCTTTTTCATAAAACTAGAAATCATTTGCAGCATTTTTGTTTCGACCTGAATGAATCAAGTTCAGCAACAATCCATTACTCATTAGAAAAGCAAGAAAGATGCCAAATAATTTCATTAAAAATCAGAATTTTCTAATAAATATAAAATTAAAATGATACTTAAATGAATCAAATGCTACGACTCTCGATTCATTCTTAAATGATTTATATTTTTGATTCATCTTTAAATCAATTAGTTCAAAAAATAGCACCTCCTAAAAGGTGCTGTTTTTATTGCGATTATTCCCTGTTTTCTCTTTAATCATGGCCATTTTAGGCCATTTGCACATTATTATTAGCTGAGACCGCAGCTTCAATGGATTCTTCGAGAATTGTTAATCCTTCTTCTAGCAACTCATCAGTAATCACTAAAGGCATGAGCAGCCGAATGACATTGCTGAATACGCCTGCACTAAAGAGTAATAGACCTCTTTGATTGGCCTCCATGATAATCTGTTTGGTCAGTTCCTTTGCAGGTTCTTTTGTTTCACCTTCCTTGACAATTTCAATCGCACACATGGCGCCGAGTCCCCTTGCTTCACCGATACAATCGAATTTTTTCGAAAGCCGGTCAAATCTATTCATTACAATGCATCCAATATCCTGTGCCCGCTGATTCAGGTTTTCTTCCTCTATAATCTCTAAAACGGCTAATGCAGCTTTACATCCAAGAGGGCTTCCACTATAGGTTCCGCCCAATTCTCCAGGCTCAGCCATATCCATAATCTCTTTTCGGCCAATCACACCACTGATCGGCACCCCAGCTGCCATTGATTTTGATACAGTCATGATATCAGGAACAATATCGAAGTGCTCTATCGCAAAATATCGTCCTGTTCGGGAAAATCCTGTCTGGATTTCATCAGCAATAAAAAGAATCCCGTGCTCCTTGCAGAATTCATAAACGCCCCTTACAAATTTTTTCCCTGGAACAATAAAGCCTCCCTCCCCTTGTACCGGCTCCATCACGACCGCGGCAATCGTTTCCGGAGCTACATCCGTAATAAAGAAGTTTTTAAAGTCGGTGAGAACCTGATCCTCGTATTGCTCTTCCGACGTACCATCCGGGCGTCTGTATGGATACGGATAGGGAGCTCGGTATACCTCGGGTGCAAACGGGCCAAATTCATATTTATATGGCTTAACTTTACTTGTCATTGTCATAGTCATTAAGGTTCGACCATGATACCCTCTTGAAAAGGAAACAATCCCCTGTCTTTTTGTATATTTCCGCGCAATTTTCACCGCATTTTCTACGGCTTCAGCACCGCTGTTTTGCAGTAGAACCTTTTTTTCATGATGGCCTGGAGAAAGTTGAGCTAATTTTTCTGCTAAATCAATGTATGATTCATACATCATCACATTGAAACCAGTATGAATATATTGATCGACCTGCTCATGCAATGCCTGCTTCACCTTCGGATGATTATGTCCGACATTCATGACACCTATGGCCCCGACAAAGTCAATAAAAGTGTTGCCGTCAACATCTGTAATTAACGCACCTTGGGCAGACTGGGCAAAAGCTGGAATACCATTGCTGACACCTTTTGGCACGATATTTTTCCGCCTTTCAACTAATTCCTTTGACTTCTCTCCTGGTAAACTTGTTCTAATATTAGCAAAGCTCATTCTGATCTTCCTTTCGTTGTTTACTTAATACTATTACTATTTCTAAAAGCAAGTTCCATGCCAAATCTTCGGAAATCAATTCCCTCATTTCCCAGCAGACATTTGAAGCGATTCTCATGAGACAGGAATTAGCATTTTACATAAAGGAGCCATCACATCATTTGCAAAAAGCCAGTCTT
>NZ_CAMLDX010000082.1 GCF_946478885.1 uncultured Bacillus sp.
CGCTATATTTAGCCATAAATAAACACCCCAAAAGTCAGATTTCACTCTAACTTTTAGGGTGCAGTACATTATCGCCTATCGAGACAGACCTTTTTTGATTTGTAGGAGAGCAAAAATAGATAATGATAAAGATCGCCTTAGAAGGAGGCTGAAGGATTCTACTTATCCACCAGTTCCTCCATATAAAGCACCTCACCCTCCGTGATCACTGCCTGTCCGTTCGTCAGCTCGACCATCCAATCGATAAAAGTGTCGATATCTCCTTCTTCCACAAACGTATCAATCACCACATTATCAAGATAATGGATGTCTTTAATCGTATAGACGGAAGAACGCAGTTCATTTTCAATCTTGCCAAGCCAAGTGTAATCTATTTTCGTTGATACAACCTTCATTAACTTGCGTAGCACGACACCGGTTGCCTCAATCCCCTCAGAAGTCGCTTTTCCGTATGCGCGAATAAGCCCCCCGGCACCTAGCTTAATTCCGCCGAAATAGCGCGTAACGACAACGACAGTATCCTTCAGCCCCTTTTTCTTTAATACTTCCAAAATAGGAACCCCGGCTGTACCGCTTGGTTCCCCATCGTCATTTGCCTTTTGGATTTGGTCATGCTCGCCGATTAAATAGGCTGAGCAATTATGGGTGGCATTCCAGTGCTGCTTCTTCATTTCCTGGATAAAACTTTGTGCGGCTTCCTCTGTTTCAACCCGTGCAACATGGGCAATAAAACGGGATTTTTGTATAACAATTTCGTATTCGCCCTTTAGATTAACAGTATAATAACGGGATAACATTTGACCGATCCTTTCTTTATTTACAAAAATGTATATTAATACGATGGCTGACTTGTTTTTATCAGACTATCGTCACCTAAAAATAAATAATTCTCATATTTTCTATTATAAAGGAAATAACTATGATCAGGAAAGTTCAGTCATAAGAAACGAAGAGATTTACAGATATTTGCAGATGTAAAGTAGTTTAGTCGATATATGATCGTTCTCTTTAAAGAACGAATGCTGCTCGCTCTTTTTGAAAACATAGATGATTTACAGATTTAACAACATGTGGGACTGTTAAATTATTGAGAACATTGTAATGAAACTTTAATATCATTTTCTAATTTGAATGGTATAATGATACGTAATTATAGATGAAATATTAAATAGGATAAAAGAACCGTACTGTGCAACGGTTAAGGAATTCGAAATAGGACATGTAACCTATTAATGCTATAATAATCTTGAGCCTATTTAACGATTTTTTTGTTCTTTTTCGTTATTTTCATACATAACTCCCCTTTTCAAGATACAATAAATGAGGGATAACTAAGGCTCATTTGTCTTTTGGGGGAAATGGATATGAAAGTGAAAAAATTTGATACAAAAACTCTCGATGCCATACTGGAAAAGATGATAGAGACGGTCGATCACAGTAAATCAGAAATTTACGAAATTGGGGAGACATGCCGAAGTGACCATGAAACTTTGGCAACAGAACTCAAAGAGTTGAAGCTGACTGTTCTAAAAATCATTGAAGAAGGGGATAAGCTAGATAAGCTTGCCAGGGCTTCAAGGAAAAAGCTTTCAGAAGTAAGCAGTCGCTTTAATGAATTTTCCGAAGATGAAGTACGAAAAGTTTATGAAAGGGCGAATGAAATTCAAACTGCCTTGACGATGAACAGGCAAGAGGAAAAACAACTGCGGATACGGCGGGATGAACTTGAGAGAAGGCTGGTCGGACTGGCTGAAACGATTGAACGCGCCGATCACTTAATTTCGCAAATTACCGTCGTCATGAACTATCTGCAAAGTGACTTACAGAAAATTGGCGAAGTGCTGGAAGATGCCAATATGAAGCAGCATTTTGGTATCAAAATTATTGAAGCACAAGAGGAAGAACGAAGAAGGCTATCACGGGAAATTCACGATGGACCGGCACAGATGATGGCGAATGTAATGCTGCGTTCTGACTTAATTGAGAAAATCTTCCTCGAGCGCGGGGCAGATGAAGCCATGATTGAAATCCACAATCTAAAGAAAATGGTTCGCGATGCTCTTTATGAGGTTCGTCATATTATTTATGACCTCCGTCCAATGGCGCTCGATGATCTGGGTCTTATTCCGGCTCTGAGAAAGTATTTGCAAACAACGGAGGATTACTTCAATAGCACACGAATTCAGCTTGTTTGTCTTGGAGAGGATAGACGATTACCGGCAAAATACGAAGTCTCACTCTTTCGTTTAATTCAGGAATCTGTGCAGAATGCCATGAAGCATGCTGAGGCGAAAGATGTCCTTGTCAAGCTGGAGATCTTAAAGGACAAAATCACCATTATCGTTCAAGATGATGGGAAAGGCTTCGACAAAGAAATGCAGAAGGAGTCTTCTTTTGGATTAATTGGCATGAGAGAAAGGGTTGACCTGTTAGACGGAGAATTAACCATTGATACTGAAATTGGCAAAGGAACCACAGTTACCATTCAAGTTTCCATAATGGATTAAACAAGTACCAGATCATAGATAAAGTAATGAAACATTATGCTGCGGATCCCTGATGAAAGGGACGTTTACACCACGGACGAAAGAAGTCTTACGAAGGTTTACAGCATGACTGAATTCCAAAGGAAAAATCCGGTTTGACTGGCAGAATTCTCAATATTCACGATTGTGTTTATGTTAAATTCCGAATTGATAGTCTTTTGGTGGGAATAGTACGCTGTATTGATAATAAGAACTTATTCATATCAAACTTTGGCAATAGAGCGCAGCAATTGTGTGGTTGAAAGGAAGCAAGACAGGGCAAATACAATGCATCATTCTATTCAAATATTTATATGACTTAATGCCATACTAGGTTTATAGCATGTGTTAGAGCTTTTGACATGAAACAATTAAAATTTTTAGCAATTGTCAGAATGATGTCATGGATTTACATAAAGTAAGTGGTAAAATAGAAACAGATGTAAAAATTAGTAAAATGGAACGGACATGGGAGGCGGAGTCATTGAGTACTAGAATCGTCATAATTGATGATCATCAACTATTTAGAGAAGGGGTTAAACGAATACTGGAGTTCGAGAAGTCCTTCGAGGTCGTGGCTGAGGGTAATGATGGAACAGAAGCAATGGAATTAGTAGAAAAATATCACCCTGATGTTGTGCTGATGGATATCAATATGCCTAATGTGAACGGAATTGAAGCAACTCAGCAATTAATCGATAATTTTCCTGATTCAAAGGTCATTATTCTTTCTATTCATGATGATGAGAACTATGTAACACATGCGTTAAAGACAGGTGCCAGCGGCTATATGCTGAAGGAAATGGATGCCGACGCACTGATCGAAGCTATCAAAGTGGTTGCAGATGGAGGATCTTATTTACATCCGAAGGTGACACATAACTTAGTAAAAGAGTACCGCCGTCTGGCATCTGAAGAAGGTTCAGGTAATCAATTCCTGCGTCAAATGGAAATCCGCCGGCCACTTCACCTGCTAACACGACGTGAATGTGAGGTTCTCCAGCTGTTAGCAGATGGAAAAAGCAATCGCGCTATCGGTGATGCATTATTTATCAGTGAAAAAACGGTTAAAAACCACGTAAGCAACATTTTGCAAAAAATGAATGTAAACGACCGGACACAGGCAGTAGTTGTAGCCATTAAAAAGGGCTGGGTCGAAGTAAGATAATCTCAAGACCGTCTGAAAAAGTAAGGGCTGTCACAATTAGGAAAACGGACTTTCGGGAATTCCGGCAATGCTTTCTAACGTGATATCAATTTTTTTCTGACGGTCTTTTGCTGTCATTCTATATGAACACCCTCCCACATGAAGGGTGTTTTGCACATTTACCTTTTTATCGGTTAAATTCGCAATCTTTTAAGTATCCTTTGAAAAAAACTGCAATATTTTCTCCAAAGAAAAGAGACATGCAACACTTATCAACATACGATTGTGAAAAAAGCAACTCCACTTTCGGTTTAGTTTGTTGATAACTCACTTTGAATTGTGGATAACTTTATAAAAAATGTGGGTAATCTATCCGTAAATATGGATAACCCTCCTGATTTTTGTTAATAACCGAAAAAACCCAGTGGATAACTATCGACTTCTGTGGGTAACTGATTTGTATGGCATTAATGAAAGCTACATAGCAAGACTAATCGTGTCCCCATTCACAAAAGATACAATTTATCCCCCATCTTTCGGGTACTCTTGAAACACGGGTGCATTTTCAATCGTTTTCCTATAAAATATGAAATAGAAATAATATCAAGGAAGGTATTGCTATATGAAAACAGCAGTTGTAACGGATAGTACGGCCTATCTTCCGAAAGAAATAGCCGACAAGTATAACATACATATCATTCCTCTAAACGTGATTTTCGGTGAAGAGTCATATAAAGAGGAAATCGAGCTTACAGCCGAACACTTGTATCAGATGGTCAAAGAGAAGGAACTGCCGAAAACCTCTCAGCCGGCAATTGGTGATTTTGTGCAGCTTTTTGAAGAACTGTCGGAGGAATATGATGCCGTCATCTGCATCCATCTTTCAAGCGGCATCAGCGGAACATTCCAGGGAGCGATTGCTGCGGGAAATATGATGGAAAAAATTAAGGTCTATGCCTTTGACTCGGAAAGCAGCTGTATGGTTCAGGGCTTTTACGCGATTGAGGCTGCTAAAAGGGCATTTGCCAAGGAAAGTCCGGAGACGATTATGACGCATCTTGAGGTCATGAAGGGAACTGCAAGAGCCTACTTTATGGTCGATGATTTAGCCCATTTACAGCGTGGCGGACGCCTCTCAAGTGCACAAGTGCTTATTGGAAGCTTGCTCCAGGTCAAACCCCTGCTTCATTTTGATGACAAGATCATTGTCCCCTTTGAAAAAGTTCGTACCCGGAAAAAGGCGATGAAACGCATTGTTGAACTTCTCCATGAAGATACCAAAAACGGCGGTCAATACCAGGCTGTGATCATTCATGCAAACCGTGAACAGGAAGCGATTGCCTGGCAGAATGAAATCCAAGCCAACCTGCCAAATGTAGAATTCTGCATTTCCTATTTCGGTGCCGTCATCGGTACCCATCTCGGTGAAGGCTCGATGGGTCTTGGCTGGACAAAAAAATATGAATAAGCCAATTTGCCTTCCAAGGAAATTCAGGAAGGCAAATCCTTCTGAAAAATCGCCTTATCCGCATCCCCAATTATTCTCCAGCTTATCCACAAAGTGTTGAAATTGATGCGGCACTTTATCCTCTTATTTTACCATTGCTGTTACCAATGGTATTACGTCCATTACTCTTTCATAAGCATTTTATCCACAGACGATTCAAAAAACAAAGTGCTTTCTTATGTATTTATCCACATTTTCTTTGAAAATCATGTGTTTTTCAGAAAAATGAAGCGTATATCCACTATTTATCCACAAAATTATGAATGTTTTATCCACTACCTTAGAATAACCTTAACGGAATAGGATTAATTATCCACATCATGATAATGAGGTGATCTCGTGCGTTTTGCTATTGTAAAAAATAGGCTGATTCCGCAAATCCTGCTATCAGCTGCTGAAAATACTGTACCTATCTCCCAAATGGATATCCCTCCCCAACCGGCAAGAAATACGGAATTTCCATTCAATGAAGGGCTGCAGCAGCAACTTGCCGGAAAACAGCTTCTGTTGGAAGAACTGCCATTTGATTTACAAGATATACAAACACATTATGAAAATGGATATCTTGTCTATCGGAAGGGAATTGAATTTGAGAATCAAAAAGCAAAATGTGTCCGTTGCGGGAATAGGGAGCCCCATCTTTTTGCTAGTTTTCCATGTGCCCGCTGCGGCGAAGTCTGTCTTTATTGTCGGAAATGCATCATGATGGGAAGGGTGAGTGCTTGTAGTCCGCTGATTAGCTGGATTGGACCGGAACCTAAAGCGGTAGAAAAGTTACCAGTAAAAGAATGCCTGCAACCGCCTGCGCAGGCAGGATGGACACAACAGCCTGAAATGGAGCAAATACTATCTACTATCAGCAGGTCGATGAATAGAAATAAACAAGGATTCTGTAACTCTAACAACGGGGAAGAAATGAAGCTAGATGGAGAAGGGGCGTCATATACACCTTTTACATCTATTGATCTTTTTTATAATCAAGAAGAAGGGCTTGATGAACCGTTAGAAAACGAGGAGCTTCATGAGGGACACCGGCTGCTTGACGGACATCAGCATCCCTTAAAGGGCCAGGATGATGCATCTCATTTTCTTTCAGAGAGTCATATCAAGCTAGATTCATATCCCGCAATGAACCCCTCATCACATCCGTGCCATTCAGCTATCCCTACACAACGAGTTTCATTGCTACAGTGGAACGGCAAGCTTTCTCCAGGCCAAAGGCAGGCATCAGACCGGGTCGCTGAAGCCATCAGTCAATCACAATCATTACTAGTGTGGGCAGTGTGTGGAGCGGGCAAGACTGAGGTGCTATTTCAAGGGATGAACAGAGCCTTGATGGAAGGAAAGCGTGTCTGCATCGCAACACCTAGAACCGATGTTGTACTGGAGCTCGCTCCCCGCCTGCAAAAAGTATTTCCCGCCATCCGCTCAGCCGTGTTATATGGGGGCAGCGAGGACCGCCATTTAAATGCGCCGCTTACCATTGCCACGACGCACCAGCTTCTTCGATTCTACCAAGCCTTTGACACAATGATTGTCGATGAAGTCGATGCTTTTCCATTTTCCGCTGAAGAAACCTTGCAATATGCAGTAGAGCAGGCCAGAAAGCCGACATCCTCGGTGATTTTCTTAACTGCCACCCCGACAGAATCTCTACAAAAGGAATGTCGTAAGGGGACAAGAAGCTTTGTCACAATCCCGGCTCGCTTTCATCGTTATGCCCTGCCTGTCCCGCGATTTGTCTGGTGCGGCCATTGGAGAAAGCTATTGAAAAAAGGGATGCTGCCTCCGAATGTTCTCCAATGGCTGAAGCAGCTTATTGCTACAGAAAAGCAGGCACTGCTCTTTTTCCCACGGATTGAACTAATGGAACAACTCCTTCCTATATTAAAAAAACTGCACCCTAACATTGAGTCTGTCCATGCTGAAGACCCGCAGCGCAAGGAAAAGGTTCAGGCGATGCGACAAAGAGAAATTCCGATTTTATTAACGACTACAATATTAGAACGGGGCGTTACCTTTCCTAATCTCGATGTCGCTGTCCTAGGAGCGGAGGATAATATCTTCACCGAAAGTGCCCTTGTCCAAATCGCCGGTCGCGTCGGCCGCAGCCCATATTATCCGACAGGGGACATCGCTTTCTTCCACTACGGAAAAACAGAAGCCATGGTCAAGGCCCGTAAGCAAATCATTAACATGAACAAAGAGGCAGAAAGAAAGGGAATGATTGATCATTAAATTGTGTCAAACATGGTGAATAGTCTATGTTATTGCATAAACCAATGACCCAAATCAAAAATGGAAAGGAAGATCCCAAATGCCTGAATACTGTATAATCTGCCTAGGTGAAATCAGCCCAAAAACAGGCTGGACGGCCCTTATCGATGAAGAAAAACCACAAACAGTTTGCTCGTTATGCCAGACAAAGTTACAGAAAGTCGAAGGAGAGATCTGCGCCCTCTGCAGTCGACCGCTTAATCAGTTGGAGCCCCGCTTCATCCAAAACGGCATCTGTTATGACTGTGTCCGCTGGGAAAGGGACCATGAGTGGCAGGGCTGCTTGCAGCAAAACCACTCCCTATTCCTTTACAATGATTTTCTCCAGGAGGTCATTGCCCGCTTTAAATTCCGCGGTGATTATATTATTGCCTCTGTTTTCAGCGAATGGATTCAACAGAAACTTCAAAACCAGCCCGCCGATTTCCACGTTCCAATCCCGTTAAGTCCAGAAAGACTGCATGAGCGTGGATTCAATCAGGCGGAGGCTCTTATTCACAAGGCAGGACTTAAGCCAGCGAATATCCTCACGAGAATCCACACGGAAAAGCAATCAAAAAAATCCCGCACAGAGCGAATTCACCTGCAGCAAGTTTTCCAACTGCAGTCCAACCACGCTTTGACAGGTAAACGAATTATACTTTTTGATGATATTTATACGACAGGTTCGACTCTTCATCACGCCGCCAAATTAATAAAGGAGGCAGGAGCGGAGTTAGTATCATCCATTACTATTGGTCGGGGTTGACTGATTTTTTTATCATAAAAAAATGACTGTGAATGAGGGTATTGATGATAAAATAACGAAATAAAGACTATAGACATACGAAAATATACCCGCAAATTGGAAATATCCATTATAATAATAATAATCATGCAAAAAGAAAATGGAAAAGGGGATCATAGAGATGTTGGATCTAGTCAATTGTCCAAATTGTGATGCGATTTATGTGCGAAATAAATTTCGTGACGTGTGTGATGCCTGTTATAAAGAGGAAGAAAGACAGTTTGATATCGTGTATCAATTTTTACGGCAACGGGAGAATCGGGCGGCTACGATCCCTCAAGTCATTGAAGAAACACAGGTAGACGAGGAATTGCTGCTCAAATTTATTAAAACGGGCCGGCTAAAGCTCGCGTCCTTTCCAAACCTTGGTTATGCATGCGAGAAATGTGGAACAGTGATCAGGAGTGGCAAGCTTTGTGCTGATTGTGCCGAAGAACTGCGTGGAGAACTCGAAAGTGTAAAAAAAGAAGAAAAGAGGAAAAAAGAACTGCGTGACAGGGATAAACGCAGTACATATTACTTTAAATAAAAGGAAAAAATCTCGAATCACTTAAAATAAGTAAAAAATACCTAATACTAAAGAAACCTGATTTACACTAAATCGGGTTTCTTTCTTTTTCATAGGAAAAATAATCATTTAAAAAAATAATGCCCTTGCCGATAATAAAAATAGAAACCTGAATGTCTACTATGATTGGGACACGAAAGGACACTTCAATTTTTTGAAGTAAAACATAGATACCTTAAAGGAAGGGAGTGATGGACCGTGAAGATTAACCATTTTGGCTCATCTGGAGTGAATCCGTATAAACGGCAGATGAATAGTCTGGAGAATACCAATATACAGGCAAAGGCCAATGCTGATAAAGTCGAAATTTCAACGACAGCGAAGGAGATGCATCAGTTGTCGCAATTCTCGGTGTCACGCCAAGAAAGATTGGAGCAAATCAAGCTGCAGGTGCAAAACGGAACGTATCGGGCGGATTCGCAGGAAACAGCGCAAAGCATTATTGATTATTATTTGAATGATTAACATATGAAGAAACCTCACGGGGAGGGAACCTATGTCAACGACTCTTTTAATCGATGCCATTGAAAAACTGTATCAGCTTCACAACAGTCTGTATGAAATAGCCGTGAAGAAGACAAAGATCATTAAAGATGGGGACATGGATTCCCTTAATGAGCTGATGAAGGAAGAGCACACGCATATTGCAGCGATTCACAAGCTGGAGGAGGTGCGGCAGCAGGCCGTGAGACAAATTTGCCCGGAAAAGGAAGAACCGTCCGTATCAGACTGTTTGGCACTGATGGAGGACCATGAACAGGCAACACTTCAGGCAGCCGCTTACAGACTGTCCTCCTTGCTTGCTGAGCTGAAGGAGCAAAACCATTTGAATCAGCAGCTTCTCTACCAATCACTGCAGTTTGTCAACTTTTCTCTTAACCTTATGCGGCCGCAACCAGCATCGCTTAACTATGCTCCGCCAACGAAGAAAATTCAAAACAGTACATCACTCGGTTTATTTAATTCAAAAGCATAACCGAACGGAGGAAAAAAAATGCGTTCAACCTTTATGGGGTTAGAAACGGCCCGTCGCGGCTTGTTCACCCAGCAAAGTGCACTATATACAACGGGACACAATGTAGCCAATGCCAACACACCGGGCTATTCAAGGCAGCGGGTGAATTTTCAGCAGACAAAAGCCTTCCCGTCCATCGGTCTGGATAGTCCATATCTTCCGGGACAGATGGGAACCGGGGTTGAAGGAGGAACAGTGCAGCGGATTCGCGAAAGTTTCCTGGATGTCCAATACCGCGGCGAAAACAACAAGGTCGGCTATTACGGTGCTCTAAGCGAATCGCTGGAGAAAATGGAAGGCATTATGAATGAACCGACAACCAGCGGTCTGCAAAATACTCTGGATCTATTTTGGAAGTCATTGCAGGATCTGACAACGCAGACTGAAAACTCTGGAGCCCGTGATGTTGTGGCTTCAAGGGGACAAATGGTCGCAGAAACGATTAATTACTACTATAATACCCTAACCCAGGTTCAGGGCGATATCGGATCCCAAGTCGAAACGAAAGTAAAGGAAGTTAATGCCTTGCTTGAAAAAATCGATGCACTCAACCAAAGAATCGCCGATGTGGAGCCGCACGGGTACCTGCCCAATGACCTGTACGATGAGCGTGACTCGCTGGTCGATGAACTGTCCGGTCTCGTTAATATCCGGGTATCATCGGTCATTCCGAATGAATATGGACAGGCTTCTCCGCTTGCTGAGGGATTATATAATATTGAAATCGTCCAGCAAGGCGGAAACTCCTATGTTCCAGCAATAAGCCTGTTGTCTGTTACAAAAACCTCTGGCATCGTTGGGATGAATCAGCTTAATCTGCAGACAGATCCCGCAAACGGACTTGTTACTGGTGTACAGATTGGTAACCACACCATAACAGATGTTAGCTTTTCTGGAGAATTGGCTGGGTTAATCAAAAGCTATGGCTATATAGAAACAGACGGATCGCAAACAGGGATCTACCCCGAGATGCTTGAGCAACTAAACAAAATTGCTGAAGTCTTCGCCAATGAATTTAACGAGATTCACAAAAATGGCTATGCCCTTGGCTCCGATACGCCATCGGGATTGAACTTCTTTGAATTTACGGCAGGAAATGCAGCTCAAACGATCACCGTCAATGAAGACATTTTGAATAATTCCAGCTTGATTGCTGCAGCAGAGGAAGCAGGAGGCTCATCAGGCGATAATAATAATGCAAAAAAACTGGCAGATATCATGAAAAAGGATTTTGCCAATTATATAACCACTGTGCCGGCAGGCTTAAATGGCAGTCTCGTATCCTATTATTCCGGGATTATCGGCAGTCTCGGGGTTCAATCGCAAAGTGCACAAAAGGATTTAACGAACTCGATTACCCTAGCCACATCAGTTGAAATAAACCGCCAGTCGGTTAGCTCCGTTTCACTTGATGAGGAGATGACCAACATGATTAAATATCAACAGGCCTATAACTCATCTGCACGAATGATTACGGTTATAGATGAAACGCTTGACAAAATCGTTAACGGCCTCGGCATAGGCGGCAGATAAGACAGGGGGGGAACAATCATGCGCGTAACACAATCAATGTTATCGAATAATATGCTGAAAAATCTGAGCAACAGCTACAATCGGCTGGCCAAGCTCCAGGACCAAATCTCAACGCAGAGGAAATTTACCAAGCCGTCTGATGACCCTGTTGCTGCCATGATGGGGATGAACTATCGCAGCGATGTGAATAGTATTGAACAATACCAGCGTAATATCGGTGAAGTGACGAACTGGGTAGATAGTACGGATGACGCCTTGAACAATGCGGTACTTGCCCTGCAGCGGATTCGCGAGCTGACTGTTCAAGCGAGCAACGGCACCTATGAAGGCGATCAGCGGCAGGCCATTGCGAAAGAAATCGAGCAGTTGAAGGAGCAGCTGGTCGATATCGGAGATACGCAGGTAGGAGGTAAATATATTTTCAATGGCAAGGACACCAATCTTCGCCCTTCTGAAAATGGTTTTTCTACCGGAGAGGTGAAATTTGAAGTGTTTCACGGCATTTCGCTACAGGCGAATATTGAAGGGGGAGCGCTGTTTGAAGCTGCGGGTAGTACGGTTCAAGACTTATATGACAGTCTGATGAACGATGACAGTCATATTGGTGATCATCTAGAAACGATCGATGATACGATCGATCAATTTCTCGCTGCCCGTTCGGTAATTGGAGCGAAGCAAAACCGGGTGGAAATGATGGATGAACGCCTTTCCTCGCAGGAGGTATTTGCACAGCAAATCCTATCCAAAAATGAGGATATTGATATTGAAAAGGCGATCACGGAACTGATCACTCAGGAAAGCGTCCATTCTGCGGCGCTAAGCATTGGAACGAAGATCATCCAGCCAACGCTTGTTGACTTTTTGAGATAATAGGGAAATTTGTCCATTTGATCTAGATGCAATATAGCTATCATTGTGATAGCTTTTTCTTTTAAGGTCTTTGTAGAACCTGCTATTGATTTCTGCTGACATAATAGTAGAATATCGAGCGCCCTGATGAATGTGCCTATCGTGTACAAAAGGCTTGTTCAAGCCGGGTTTTATGCATTCTATGTTGGCAGATGATTGTTAGAAATGAGGTGAACAGCAATGGATCTTCCGCAAATAAGACTTCGGACAACCTTTATCAAAACAGGGCTGACGATTGATAAGCCTATTCAGGAAATTAGGCAACCAAAAGCGGTGCAGCATATTGAACAGCCGGCGGCGATTCTGGAAATCGAAACTACTCCCGGACAACTACATATCGATTCATCACAGGCACGGGCGGAAGTCGGCTCAAAAACCGACCGCCAACGGGTAAAGGAATTTGCCGAGGAAGGCTACCAGGATTGGCTGAAAGGATTAGCACGAAGAGCCCAGCAGGGAAGGGAATTGATGCAAATTTATAAAAAGGGCAATCCGATTGCTGCTCATGCGAGGGAAAACAGCCAGCTGCCGCAGAGACAGCTTAATATTGGCTGGATACCCTCCCATTTCAGTGTGAAGTTGCAGTATGATCCGGCCCAAGTTCATATCCGCTTTAAGCCCCAGCAGCCGATTACCGAAGCCGAAATTCAAAAACCAATCCACCAATACACTCCAGGAAAAGTAAGAGTGGATGTATTGATCAAAAATACGCTCGAAATTGATTTCGCAAATGTGTTTCCAAACGACATAGACAATGAAGGTGTAAATTAATGATAATAGAAACAAAATTCCATGGCAGACAGACCGTTGCTGACAATGAGGTCATTCATTTTGATTCCGGAATCCCGGGATTTCCGGATGAAAAGAAATTCGGCATCCTTACGTTGGAGCATACGCCTTTTCTTGTATTGCAATCAGTGCAAACTACCGATATCGCCTTTATCATCATGGATCCCTTTTTGACTTTTCCGGACTATGAATTCGACCTTCCTGATGAAGTACTGAAGGGATTACAAGTAAAAGAGAACAAGGAAATTGCTGTATTCGTGATCTTAACCATCCAAGAGCCATTCGAGCAAACAACCGCCAACCTGCAGGCGCCGATTATTTTGAATCAAGGCAATCATAAAGCAAAGCAATACATCCTCAATCGAAGTCCCTATACAACGAAGCATCTCATCATCCAGCCTTCAGTAGAAAAGGGGGAGAAATAATGCTCGTTTTGACAAGGAAACTCAATCAGTCGATTATGATTGACGATACGATCGAACTCACGATACTGGCCGTTGAAGGGGAACAGATCAAGCTGGGCATCAACGCCCCAAGAAGCGTCGAGATTTACCGCAAAGAGATTTACCTGGCGATCCAAAACGAAAATAATGAGGCTGTCAGCACAGCAGAAACAAACCTATTGCAGAATATTAGCACCTATTTCCAGAGCAAAAACTAAAAAAGTTTCAATTTCCTCTTAAAAACATATCCATCTAGGTCGATATACTTATTGTAAAGCTAAGCAAGCAAAAGGGCGGCCGACTTTTTGCTTGCTTAATCAACTATTCGCCACATGGACGTGGGGAGAAAAATCAGGGAGGAAAAGGAAAATGAGAATTAATCATAATATCGCAGCATTGAACACGTATCGTCAGTTGAATAGTGCTACAAATGCTCAATCAAGTTCAATGGAGAAATTATCTTCAGGTCTTCGTATTAACAAAGCTGGGGATGATGCAGCGGGTCTTGCAATCTCTGAAAAAATGCGTGGGCAAATTCGTGGGTTGGATATGGCTTCGAAGAACGCACAAGATGCAACATCGCTTATCCAAACGGCAGAGGGGGCTTTAAATGAAACAGAAAGCATTCTTCAACGTATGCGGGAATTAGCCGTACAAGCTGGAAATGGTACAAATACTACTTCTGACCGTGAAGAAATTCAAAAAGAAATTAACCAAATGACCTCTGAAATCAACCGTATTGGTAATACAACTGAGTTTAATACGCAAAAATTATTAAATGGTTCAAAGGATTCTGCCACTACTGGTAGTAAAGCAAAGATTGAATTTGATTTATCAGGCATGACTGGTGGAGCCGTTTCTGCATTAGGAATAAGTGAAGCTTGGGATACAGACATAGCTACAACTATAAGTAATCTTAAAACTTCTATTGAAGCTGATGCAGATTTAAATGCAAAATATACTGTAACTGTTGCAACAAATAAGGTAACAATTGAAGCAAAAGCAAATGGAGAAGATAATGCTTTAAAAGCAGATCTATCGGGTGCAACAGCTGTTACGTCTTCGGCTGTAACAACTACAGAAGGAAAAGCTGATGGTGCGGCACTCAACTTCCAAATCGGCGCTAATGAAAATCAAAGTCTTACTTTAAATATAGGTGATATGAGAGCTGTTAACCTAGGTATTTCGACTGTAGGAACAGCTAGTGACAAATTAGCTGTAACAGATGGTACTAGTAATGTAACAACTGAACAAGCACTTAGTGTTCTTACACATGATGATGCGGCAGCTACTATAACAACTATTCAGGCAGCAATCGACAAAGTATCTGCAGAACGTTCTAAACTTGGTGCAAACCAAAACCGCTTAGACCATACAATTAATAACCTAAGTACATCTTCTGAAAACCTAACTGCTGCAGAATCTCGTATCCGTGATGTAGATATGGCGAAAGAAATGATGAACCAAACTAAGAACTCTATTCTTTCTCAAGCTGCTCAAGCGATGTTAGCTCAAGCTAACCAACAGCCACAAGGAGTTTTACAACTTCTTCGCTAATTTTTAGACGCATAAAGAGGTTGACTTATAAGGTGTCAGACGTCTACAATTTATCTATTTCTAGCACATTTGTGTTAGAGATACTGTGTTGTGGTGCCTGACACCTTTACTTTTCAGTATCCGTGATGTCT
>NZ_CAMLDX010000083.1 GCF_946478885.1 uncultured Bacillus sp.
ATCTGTCCCATCAGAAATGGCATCGACTTCGATTTCTTTCCCTGTTAAATAGCGGTCAATTAATACCGGATGATCTGGATTAATTTTTACGGCATTTTCCATATAATGCAGCAGTTCTTCCTGCTTATAAACAATTTCCATTGCTCTTCCACCCAGTACATATGAAGGACGAACAAGCACAGGATAGCCGATTTTATCAGCAATTTCTAACGCTTCATCAACAGACATAGCTGTTTTTCCTTTTGGCATTGGAATTCCAAGCTCTATCAGGGCCTGTTCAAACTTATCACGATCCTCAGCACGATCCAGATCCTCTAATGAGGTGCCTAAAATTTTCACACCATGCTCAACCAATTTGTCCGCTAAATTGATAGCAGTCTGTCCGCCAAATTGAACAACGACGCCGATTGGCTTTTCCAGTTCAATGATCTGCATGACATCTTCCACAGTAAGAGGCTCAAAATATAATTTATCCGAAATACTGAAGTCTGTTGAAACTGTTTCAGGGTTATTATTAACGATGATCGCTTCATAGCCAGCTTCTTTAATAGCCCAAACGGAGTGGACAGTCGCATAATCGAATTCAACCCCTTGGCCGATGCGGATTGGTCCCGAGCCTAAGACAATAACACTTGGGCGTTCGGTGACAAGCGATTCATTTTCTTCTTCATATGTGCCATAGAAGTAAGGTGTTTCCGATTCAAATTCTGCGGCACACGTATCTACCATTTTATAAACCGGAATGATGCCAGCTTGTTTTCTCCAGTCATATATTTTTCTTTCTGTTGTATTCCAGACTTTTGCAATCGCCCAATCGGAAAAGCCCTTTTTCTTCGCATTCCTGCCCCAGTCATAATCAAATGCATGGTTAGCCAATTCTTTTTCAAACTTGATGATTCCTTCCAACTTAGAAAGAAAGAATAAATCAATTTTGCTCCAGTCATGAATCGTCTCAATCGTTACCCCGCGTTTCAGTGCTTCGGCAATGTAGAAGAGACGCTCATCACCTGCTTTACGAATTCTTTTCTCAATTATCTCATCACTGAACTCTTCCCCGTTTGGTAGAGCAAAATGATATACATTGCTTTCAAGTGAACGAATGGCTTTTAACAAGGATTCTTCAAATGTACGGCCAATGGCCATCACTTCCCCTGTTGCCTTCATTTGCGTACCAAGCAGGCGGTTGGCTGATTCAAATTTATCAAACGGCCAGCGCGGGATTTTGGATACTACATAGTCCAGTGCTGGTTCAAAACATGCATAGGTTTTTTCGGTAACAGGGTTCATCATTTCATCAAGTGTTAATCCCACTGCAATTTTGGCTGCCAGCTTTGCTATTGGATAACCGGTAGCTTTTGATGCCAGCGCAGAAGAACGGCTTACACGCGGGTTAACCTCAATGATATAGTAGTTAAAGCTGTCCGGATCTAACGCCAGTTGGACATTACATCCACCTTCGATCTTTAAAGCGCGGATGATTTTTAAAGATGAGTTACGCAATAGCTGGTACTCACGATCGCTTAATGTTTGGCTTGGGGCAACAACAATGGAATCCCCTGTATGAATTCCGACTGGGTCAAAATTTTCCATGTTACATACAACAATCGCATTATCAGCTGAGTCTCTCATAACCTCATATTCAATTTCCTTAAAACCGGCAATACTCTTTTCTAATAAACATTGAGTGACCGGGCTATATTTTAACCCACTTGTTACAGTCTCAACTAAATCTTCTTCATTGTAACAAATTCCGCCTCCGGTACCGCCTAATGTAAAGGCAGGACGAACAATAACCGGATAGCCTATTTCGGCTACAAATTCAAACGCCTCTGCAAGATTATGAATAATTTCACTTTCCGGTACCGGCTCATTTAATTCATTCATTAAACTGCGGAATAGATCGCGGTCCTCCGCTTGTTGAATGGCTGAGAGCTTCGTCCCTAGAATTTCAACATTGCACTCTTCGAGAATACCGGAATTTGCTAATTCTACAGCAAGGTTCAGACCTGTCTGTCCCCCTAAAGTCGGAAGCAGGGCATCCGGTCTTTCTTTGCGGATAATTCGTTCAACAAATTCAAGTGTTAAAGGTTCAATATAGACAGAATCTGCAATCTGTGTATCTGTCATAATTGTCGCGGGATTTGAGTTGACAAGGATAACTTTATAGCCTTCTTCCTTTAATGCCATACATGCTTGTGTTCCTGCATAGTCAAATTCTGCGGCCTGACCGATGACGATAGGTCCTGACCCAATTACTAAAATACTATTTATATCATTACGCTTTGGCATAAGTTAGCCCCTCCTGTTCTGCCGCATCAATCATGTTAAGAAATTGCTGGAATAGACTATTTGAATCTTCCGGTCCCGGTGATGCTTCTGGATGATACTGCACAGTAAACGCCGGAAAATCTTTATGTTTTAATCCTTCAATCGTTCCATCATTTAAAGCAATATGGGTTACTTCAAGCCGTGTATCTGCAATCGAATCTTTGCTGACAGTGAATCCATGATTTTGTGATGTAATGTCTACTCTTCCCGTCCTTAAATCCTTAACAGGATGATTGGAACCGCGATGACCAAACTTCATTTTTTCTGTATCTGCCCCGCAGGCAAGTGCAAATAATTGATGGCCAAGACAGATGCCGAATAATGGAACTTCCCCTAAAATCCCTTGAATCATGCTAATGGCTTCCGGTACATCCTTCGGATCTCCAGGTCCGTTTGAAAGCATGACCCCATCCGGACTCAATTGCAGAATTTCTTCTGCTTTTGTATTGTATGGAACAACAATGACATCACAATCACGCTGATTTAGTTCTCTCAAAATGCCGTGCTTCATACCAAAATCAATCAAAACAACTCTTTTTCCTCTTCCTGGGCTTGGATATGCTGTTTTGGTTGATACTTGCTTTACTTGATCACGGCGTATTTCTGTTGCCCGTAATCTTTCAAGTACGACGTCTATGTTTTCATCCATTTTACAGATGATTCCCTTTAATGTGCCATGCTGTCGAATAATTCTGGTTAATTTTCTTGTATCAATGCCAGCAATACCTGAAATTCCTTTCAGCTTAAAATACTCATCCAAGGATTTTTCAGAGCGCCAGTTGGATGGGAAATCCGCTACTTCTTTTACAATAAAACCACTTATGGCAGGATTGATTGATTCAAAATCATCACGATTGATTCCGTAATTTCCAATTAACGGATAAGTTAAGGTCACAATTTGTCCGCAATAAGAAGGATCAGACAGTACTTCTTGATATCCGGTCATTCCTGTATTAAATACAACTTCCCCAACAATACTATTATCACTTCCGAAACCTTCCCCAATAAAAACTGTTCCATCCTCGAGAATTAATTGTCTCTTCATACCAATTCACGTCCTTTTCTCCATGCTACCTTTCCTTCAACAATCGTTGCTACCGGCCAGCCTTTACATACCCAGCCAGCAAAAGGGGTATTTTTCCCTTTTGATAAAAATTTATTTGAATCAACCGTTTCTTCATGGTTTAAATTGAGCAGTACAATATCTGCAGACGCTCCGGCTTCAATCGTACCTGCAGGAAGATCGAAAGCTGCTGCAGGCTTCACGGTTAAATAATCTATCAGCTGAGCTAAAGTGAAAATTCGTCTTTCTACAAAATTTGTGTACAGAAGAGGAAATGCTGTTTCTAAGCCAACAATTCCAAATGGGGCAAGTTGCATGCCTTCAGCCTTTTCTTCACTTGTATGAGGTGCGTGATCAGTTGCAATAAAATCAATCGTACCATCTAAAAGGCCTTCGATTAATGCGGCACGATCCTCTGCGCTACGCAATGGAGGGTTCATTTTATAATTGGCATCAAGTCCTGGAATATCATCTTCACATAAGATTAAATGATGCGGTGTTACTTCCGCTGTTACATGAATCCCTGCCCGTTTGGCTTCCCGTACAACACGGACAGATTCCTTCGTACTGATATGGCATACATGGTAATGACAGCCAGCTGCTTCAGCCAAAAGCACATCCCTGGCAATCTGTACGGATTCACAAACAGACGGAATTCCATTAAGACCATGCTCCTTCGAAAATTTCCCTTCATGTACAGAACCTTTATTAATTAAAGAATTCTCTTCACAATGTGCAACGATGGCCGCATTCACCTTAACCGCTTCTTTCATGGCCTCTAACATCATAGCTGCAGACTGTACCCCGACACCATCGTCGGAAAATGCAAATGCCCCTGCTTCTTTTAATGCAGCAAAATCCGTTAGTTCATTACCTGCTTCCCGGACCGTAATCGAAGCATATGGCAATACTTTCACAACGGATGTTTCTTTTATCCGCTGATTCAGCCATTGAACTTGTTCCGCATTATCCGGAACTGGGCGTGTGTTTGGCATTGCCGCAATTGTCGTAAATCCTCCCTTTGCTGCAGCCAAAGACCCGGTTTCAATCGTCTCTTTCTTTTCTCCGCCCGGTTCACGCAAATGAACATGCAGGTCAACTAGACCCGGAGCGACAACTAAACCTTCTGCGTCAATAACTTCATCAGCAGGATTCGTTGGAAAATGACCAAGCTCCTTTATTTTCCCGTCTTTAATAAAGATATCCGCCTTTGTTAATCCTCCATTAATGAGCAAGCTGCCATTTTTGATGATCATTGACATCCTGAATTCCCCCTTTGTGACCTTCAAAAGCACGTTTTAAAACTGCCATCCGGACAAAAACCCCATTTTTCATCTGATAAAAAATTCTGGAACGTTCACATTCAACCAGTTCATCCGCAATTTCTACATTTCGATTCACCGGTGCAGGATGCATAATAATACTCCCTAGTTTCATTCTCTGTTCTCTGTCTATTGTTAGTCCATATAAACAGTGATACTCGTCGGAAGTTTGACCATTTTTCTCATGATGACGCTCATGCTGAATTCTCAGCAGCATCACGACATCGGATGTTTCTATCGCTGTATCCACATCCTCATAGCTGCCGTTCACTAACAGGGTTTCATCAAACCACTCTTTAGGTCCGGAGAATACAACTTTTGCTCCTAGTCTGGTTAATACATCTGCATTTGACCGAGCTACCCGACTGTGGCAAATATCCCCGATAATCGCCACTTTCAATCCGGCAAAATGACCAAATTCCTGCTGAATCGTCATTAAATCAAGCAGCGATTGAGTCGGATGGTGCCCACAGCCGTCTCCCGCATTAATAACCGGTATTCCTACCCGACCAATCAGTTCATTAAAATATTGGTCAATGTTATGCCGGATCACAACAGCCTGCACACCGATGGATTCAAGAGTCCGAACGGTATCATACAAGGTTTCACCTTTCAGCGTACTTGATACGCTTGCTTCAAATGGAATTACTTCAAGACCCAATTTTCTTTCGGCCATTTCAAAGCTTGATTTTGTTCGTGTACTAGGTTCAAAGAACAAGTTCGCCACAAATGTTTGCTTGGCTGGCTTCCACTGTTCTCCTTTTGAAAAACGAAGTGCGTCATCTAATATTTCCCTAATCTCGTTAATGGACAAAGAAGTGGTCGTTACTAAATCATTCACAATTACAGCCTCCCTTTAATATTGGCGAACAAATTACTTTTTTCCTCAATCGGTTTCTAAATCCGATTGAAACATATCCTCTTTTGTTTCTTCTCTGCCTGGCAGAACGAGATTTAAGAGAACTCCAATAATTGCTGCCAGCGCCATACCCTCAAGCTGAAATTTATCCGTAAAACGAACCAATGCTCCGCCAATTCCAATTACTAAAATAACGGAAGCAATCACTAAGTTTCGATTTCTGCTGAAATCAACCTTATTATCAATAAGCATTCTTAAACCGGAAGAAGCAATAATCCCGAACAATAGAATGGAAACTCCCCCCATAACCGGCTGCGGAATGGTATGAATCAATGCTGTTATTTTTCCAATGAAACCGAAAATGATAGCGAAAACAGCGGCCCCGGCAATAACATATACACTGTACACTTTGGTTATAGCCAATACGCCAATGTTTTCTCCGTAGGTTGTCTTCGGTGGTCCACCGATAAGAGCTGAAATCATTGTTGCCGTTCCATCTCCCAAGATAGACCGGTGCAGACCCGGTTTTTTAATATAGTCACGCCCCACGACCTTACTTAAAACAAGCTGATGTCCGATATGCTCCGAAATTGTAACGATGGCAATCGGCACCATAAGGAATATGATGTCTAACGATATATTTATTTTATAATCCACAAATGGGATAAGAAACTCCGGCCATTCAAACCATTTTGCCTCTAGTACCGGCGTAAAATCTACAATGTTGATGCAGAATGAATAGATGTAGCCGACGATGATTCCGGCAAGGATAGATATCATTCCGACAAAGCCTTTGAAAAATATATTAAACACGATTGTGGCACCGAGCGTAACCAATCCAGCAGAAAAGTAGAGCATATCATAATTTCCGGCAGGATTATTCATCGCCATATCAACGGCAGTTCCTGCTAACGCCAAGCCGATAACCATAATCACAGGCCCTACGACTACAGGAGGCAGTAATTTCATAATCCAACGATATCCTGCTTTTTTGATAAACAATGCTACTATTCCATAGACTAGTCCGACAATAAAAGCCCCTATCATGGCCCCACCCTGTCCGGCAATCGCATTGGCACTAACAATCGGAACAATAAAGGCAAAGGAAGAACCGAGATATGCAGGAACCTGCCATTTCGTAATCATGAGAAAAGCAAGCGTACCTAATCCGCTTGAAATTAAAGCGATTGCCGGACTCAAATCAACCAGTACCGGAACTAATACAGTGGCGCCAAACATGGCAAATAAATGCTGCAGGCTTAATGTTATCCATTGCAGCGGCGATGGTACTTCATTCACATCTAATGCTGGTTTATTCATTATAGTGTTCCCTCCAGATGTTGTTGGTTAAATAAAAACCCTCTTGTTGTTATGACAAAGAGGGGAAAGGGCAGAACAAAGGAAGGTCTCCTTTGTTCATTCCCTTTATCAGCCTCTCTGTGCTGTCTTTAAAAGGGGAAATTACGTATTATGAATGCTTACTTGATCTAAATCATCTACTTCATTTAACTCGACGACTATTTTTTCAGAACTTGACGTAGGAATATTTTTTCCTACATAATCTGCTCGTATCGGAAGTTCCCGATGTCCGCGGTCCACTAAAACAGCCAATTGAATGGAGCTTGGTCGACCGATGTCAATCAGCGCATCCAGTGCAGCACGAACCGTACGTCCTGTATACAGTACGTCATCAACAAGAATGACTGTTTTATCATGAATATCGTTTTCAATATTGGTTCCTTTTACAAGCGGTTCAAGGTCATCGCTTTTTTTGGTTAAATCATCACGGTACAAAGTAATATCCAAGTCGCCAACCGGTATCTTTTTTCCTTCAATATGTTTGATTCGTTCAGCCAATCGGTTTGCAAGATAAATTCCTCTTGTGCGAATTCCCACAAACACAAGGTTTTCAGTACCTTTATTTTTCTCAATGATTTCATGCGCTATTCTAGTTAATGCTCTGCTTATAGCCTGATCGTCTAAGACAATCGCTTTTTGCGTCATCGTACTACTCATCCTTTCATCTACAATGATGTCCTGGCAGGCAATTCAATGAAAAACTGCATAACAAAACCCTCTTACCGCAGGCAAGAGGGCAAACGAAAATAAACTGGTACAGACATAGCAATGCCGATCAATTCCGTCTCCTTCTCAGCCTCACGGGGCTGATTTAAAGGACCTATTCAACTAGAATTATCTTATGACACGGTTTGGCGTTTGTCAATGATTATTTCGCAATTTCAAAATCAACTGTTCGAACGCCTTAGGCAATGGGGCTTCAAATTCCAAAAATTCACCCGTACGGGGATGTTTGAATCCAAGTACAGCGGCATGAAGCGCCTGTCCATCCAAATCTAATGTTTTCCGCGGTCCGTATTTTGGGTCGCCAGCAAGTGGATAACCGATATATTTCATATGAACACGGATTTGATGTGTCCGTCCTGTCTCTAGACGACATTCAACAAGTGAAAAATCCTTGTAGCGTTCTAAGACATGAAAATGTGTAACGGCATGTTTTCCATTATCAACGACTGTCATACTTTGACGATCCTTTGGATCCCTTCCTATCGGGGCGTCTATCGTTCCGTAATCATGGGCTATATTCCCATGCACCACAGCCAGGTATTTTCTCGTGACGCTTTTTTCCACTAATTGATTGACTAAGCATTCATGAGCCAAATCGTTTTTCGCCACCATTAATAAGCCGGAGGTATCTTTATCAATCCGATGGACGATTCCGGGCCTTAGGACTCCATTAATCCCGGATAAATCTTTACAGTGCGCCATTAAGCCATTTACAAGCGTGCCTGTCAAATGACCTGCAGCCGGGTGGACCACCATTCCTTTCGGCTTGTTAACCACAATAACATCTTCATCCTCATAATAAATATCAAGATCCATTTCCTCCGGGACGACATCTAATATTTCAGGTTCGGGGATCGTTATCTCAATTTGATCATTTACATTACACTTATAATTTGTTTTGACAGACTTCCCGTTAACCAGCGCCTGACCATCTTTAATCCATTGCTGCACTTGAGTGCGTGACCAATCAGGGTTTAAGCCGGAAATGATCTTATCTATCCGTTCTGATTTTTCCTGCTCAAGAACGATGTGTTCCACTTTTTGCATTTGCTTTCTCCTTCATCCTTCGCTCTTCAATTAACATATAGATCATTAATAATACAACACCGATTACAAGGGAGGAATCCGCTATATTAAAAATCGGAAAATTATAACCGAATGGGTATGTATGAATAAAATCCACCACTTCCCGACGAAAAATCCGATCAATAAAATTCCCTACCGCCCCTCCTAGCATTAATGCTAAAGAGAGCTTAAACAGTACTCCCTCTTTTACGGATTTTTTTAAATAAAATAAAATTGCGAGGATCACAATAGTCGTAATCACATAAAAGAACCACATTTGCCCTTCCAATATTCCCCAGGCTGCACCCGTATTGCGATGGGAGGTAATATAGAAAACAGAATCAATAACTGTTATACTCTCACCTAAGTCCATATTTTGGACGATAAGCCATTTTGTCCATTGATCAAGACCAATAACAAGTAAGGCAATCATTATATAATAAAACACAAAAGGCAACCTCCAGTTTGAAAAGCATCCTACTTGCCCGCTTATACGGCATTTTAAATGAAAGCAGACATGATTCATTGTGACAGCTTTTCGGCAATTTTGTTAAGATTCTCCTTTGCATTTTAGCATAACAATGATAAAAGTGACAGTACAAGTTCTATTAGGCTTTTCGCAGAAAATAACGGATTGTTTTGCAGTCATCCATTGATTTCAAGGTAGGAATCATCAGCAGCACATCCGCCGGCAAGAGCTCGCCTGATATTTCACAGGTGCCGAATGTACCTCGTTCAAGCTTTTCCAGCGCTCTGTCAATATCCTGCAGTTCTCCCAATAAATAAGGCTTAATTAAGGGAGAACTACAGTCATTTTCCAGGCGTTCCAATAATTCCTGTTTTGTCTTACGGAGTTCAGAATAGATTTCATTCGTATTAAGATCCATAGCCGTTGCCTCCGTTTCATGTTGTTGCCTATAGATTGCCCGGGGGGCTTTTTCTAAAAACGATTTAAGTTTTGTCAAGACGAACAACAATTAACGGCGATGGTAAATATTAATAGTTCAAAGCTCCTTTGCAGCAAAACGATTCAATATATGCTGACATTGACTGACTTAGAGAACCGTGTTATTTTTTCCACACAAAAAGCCCGGCCGAATGACCTGGCTTTTTGTGTTCATATAAAGAGCTGCTATCGATTATACTAAATGGCTGTAATGTTCATCTACAACATCTGCACATCTCGGACATAAGGTCGGATGTCCTTCTTTTTCACCAACTTGCGGTGATACAACCCAGCAGCGCTCGCATGTTTCACCTTCTGCCTTTGTCACTACGATCGCTGTATTTTCCTGCTTTAATGCATGTTCCGGTGCTGTATCATACATGCCGGCAACTTCAAAATCTGAAATAATAAAGAGTTGCTTCACATTTTCCTCAATCGAATCAAGCAATTTCTTTGTCTTCTCATTTACATAGATGGTAACCTTTGCTGTTAATGACTTACCAATCACTTTTTCATTTCTTGCTTCTTCAAGTGCTTTTAATACTTCATCCCGTAATTCCATAAACTGAGTCCATTTTGCCTTTAATTCCTGTGCGTTGGCCAGTACTTTTACTTCCGGCATCTCTGTCAATTGAACACTTGTTTCCTGAACAGATGGAATAAAACCCCAAACCTCATCTGTTGTATGAGGAAGAATCGGCGCAGTCAATTTTGTCAAACTGATCAGACATTCGTATAAAACGGTTTGAATGGCACGACGATCATGCTGGTCTTTTGCCTCGATATACAAAACATCCTTAGCAAAATCCAAATAAAATGAGCTTAAATCAAGGGTACAGAAATTATTGACAGCATGATAAATTCCGGCATATTCATAATTTTCATAGTGATTGCGGACTTGTTTGATTAAATCATTTAATTTCACCAGCATGAACTGGTCTACTTCCCGCAGACTTCCATATGCCACCCTATCTGTTTCCGGATTGAAATCGGCCAAGTTTCCTAGCAAGAAACGGAAGGTATTGCGGATTTTTCGATAAACCTCCGCGACCTGCTTTAAAATTGCATCAGATACACGAACATCTGCCTGATAGTCAACAGACGCAACCCACAAACGAAGGATATCTGCACCTAATTGGTTCATGACTTTTGCCGGAACGACAACATTTCCTAATGATTTACTCATTTTCCTTCCTTCGCCGTCTAGGGCAAATCCATGGCTTAATACCCCTTTATATGGAGCCTTTCCTGTTACAGCAACCCCGGTTGATAAAGATGAATTAAACCAGCCGCGATATTGGTCTGAGCCCTCTAAATATAAATCTGCAGGCCGTTGAAGATCATCACGTTCCTCTAAGACAGCTTGATGAGAGGATCCTGAATCAAACCAAACATCCATAATATCAGTCTCTTTTGTAAAAATACCATTTGGACTACCCGGATGGGTAAAGCCTTCAGGAAGCAAATCCTGTGCTTCGCGCTCAAACCAGACATTCGATCCGTGTTCACGGAATAGGTTGGAAATATGATTAATTGTTTCATCTGTAATAACCGGCTCTCCATTTTCTGCATAAAAGACCGGAATCGGAACTCCCCAAGCACGCTGGCGGGAAATACACCAGTCGCCGCGGTCGCGAACCATATTATAAAGCCTTGTTTCACCCCAGGCAGGTACCCATTTTGTTTCTTTAATCGCTTCAAGCAGGTCTTTACGGAAATCCTTAATAGAAGCGAACCATTGAGCTGTTGCACGATAAATGACCGGTTTTTTCGTTCTCCAGTCATGCGGATAGGAGTGGGTGATGAATGAAAGCTTTAATAATGTGCCAACTTCCTCGAGCTTCTCCGTAATAGCTTTATTAGCTTTATCATAAAATAATCCGGCAAACCCTTCCGCTTCTTCCGTCATAATCCCTTTGTCATCAACCGGACATAATACATCTAGACCGTATTTCTGACCTACCAAAAAGTCATCTTCCCCATGTCCAGGAGCTGTATGAACGCAACCGGTACCTGCATCAAGAGTAACATGGTCCCCAAGCATCACAAGGGAGTCACGGCCGTATAGCGGATGGGCAGCCACCACATATTCCAACTCTCTGCCTTTCACTGTTTTACTTACTACTGGATTCTCCCAGCCGATTTCCTCGCTTACAGACTTCAGTAATTCCTGTGCCACTAAATACTTTTGCCCAGCCACTTCTACTACTACATACACTAATTCTGGATTTACCGAAATACCAAGGTTCGCAGGAATTGTCCATGGAGTTGTTGTCCAAATAACAATTTGTACATCTGTATCCAGTACCCCTTTACCGTCCTTAACCTTAAAGGAAACATAGATAGAAGGAGATTTAACGTCTTTATACTCAATTTCAGCTTCAGCTAAAGCAGATTCACTTGACGGCGACCAATAGACAGGTTTTTTCCCTTTATAGATGTAGCCCTTTTTCGCCATTTCACCAAATACCTTAATTTGCTGAGCCTCATATGCTGGTTTTAAAGTAATATACGGATTTTCCCAGTCCCCGCGTACACCTAAGCGTTTAAATTGTTCGCGCTGATTTTCAATTTGTTCATAGGCATACTTTTCACATAGCTTTCTAAATTCGGCAACGGACATTTCCTTCCTTTTAACACCTTTATTGGTTAACGCCTGTTCAATCGGCAGGCCATGTGTATCCCATCCTGGAACATACGGTGCATTGAAACCTGTCATAGATTTAAAACGGACAATAAAATCCTTTAAAATTTTATTTAAAGCATGCCCCATATGAATATCACCATTGGCATATGGAGGTCCATCATGAAGGACGAACATCGGTCGATCTTTTGTTTTTTCTTGAACCATCTGATAAATATTCATTTCTTCCCATTTTGCCTGAATCCCCGGCTCTCTTTTCGGTAAATTTCCACGCATTGGAAATTCAGTGTTTGGCATTAACAAGGTTTCTTTATAATCCATATTATTTCCTCCATTTATATGAGTGAGTTCATCACTTAAAATGACTTTTTGACAAAATAAAAACCTTCTCATCCCAATAAGGGACGAGAAGGTATATTCCCGCGGTACCACCCTTGTAGATAGAAATAGTCTATCCGCTCAATACCATTCTTAACGCGAATGCCACGCCTTTTCCTACTCCTGTAAAGTTTCAGTAAGGAACTCTAGGGTGATCTTCCAGTCTTATCCTTATATCAGGCTTCCACCATCCCTGATTCGCTTGTATAAGTACAATAAGCTGTACTGTCCCCTTCATTGTCATTTATCATAATCAAAACTTTTAATAAAAATTATATGCTGTTTATCCCCTATTCGTCAAGCAAAGGAATCTTCTTCACTTGCCGTCTTTAGCTCAGTTGCATCCAATTCATACTCCATCAAATGATCCCAGTCATCATGATCCAATAATTCAAGCTGTGCCTCAATCAGCATCTTAAAGCGAGTACGGAAAACCTTAGACTGTTTTTTCAGTTCTTCTATTTCCAAGGCAATTTTTCGTGCCTTAGATAGTGACTCATTGACAATGCGATCCGCATTTTTCTCAGCTTCCTTCATGATCAGCTTGGCTTCCTTTTGCGCATTCCGCTTTACTTCTTCGGCAGCTTCTTGAGCCACAACAATTGATTTATTTAATGTTTCCTCAATTGAAGTGAAATGACCGATTCTTTCATTCATTTCATTTAGGCGCTCCTCTAATTCCTTTTTTTCCCGAAGCACCATTTCATAATCCTTAATCACTTGGTCAAGAAACTCATTTACCTCATCCTCATCATAACCACGGAATCCTTTACTAAATTCCTTATTATGAATGTCTAATGGTGTTAAAGCCATTATGCCACCTCCGATTCTAATTAAACCTATCTCAATGAACCGTATTTACACCCGCTAGTAAAACACTATGTACATTTATTTCTTTTTCGACAAATTTTTATTTTATCCTTCTACAACTTTAATTATTTTTGTCTGCCTGCCGTGATTCTCCATTTCTCTTTTTTGGTCTTTCCATCAATTGAAAAAAACTTTGCCCTGCCTAATCCCCGTACAGATATCGTATCACCCTCGCCGCATTCAAAGGAAGGGTTGTCAATGACCGTCCAGTTCACTTTTACCAATCCGGCAGAAATAAGCGACTGTGATTTTTGCCGTGAAAGCTGGAAAACAGCCGCCATGACAGTATCAATTCTTAATGAAGACACAGTCACGATCTGCTCTTTCCACTTTTCCTCTGGCATCAGTCCAGCTGCCAATGGCTTATTCTTAAGCGTTACACCCGCTTTAGCGATAGAATGCACTTCCATTCTGACATACTCACTGACCTCCTGTGCACAATAAAATTGCACTCTATCACCAGCGATAATGATATCGCCAAATTTTCCGCGCTTTAAGCCGATGCCCATCAGGCTTCCTAATACTTGCGGATGGGTGAGGCTTAAAAAATTTTTGGCAAATTCTACTTCAAATAAAGTAATTTGAAAATCTTCTAATTGATGCTGATAATAATCAGGATAAATCAATGCACGTTTTCTTTCCATATAATCTGTATTTCCTGAAAAAACACATTGAACCTCACCATGCTCACCGATGATCATTTTAAGTATTTGCTGTTCACGCGGATCGAGAAAATCGGTCAGTTTAGGAGAGTAGGTTTGTGCCACATATTCCCTCCAATTCAAAGCTTGATCGATAAACCCTCTTTCATCCGGACGAAAATGCTGATAAATAGACATAAATGCCTCACCTTTAAAATGAAATAGAAAGAGGCTCTTCATTGGAGCCTCTATTTACTTTCCCGCTTATCATGAAATCCAGGAGTATAGCTGCCATATTCCGTATGTTGCGAAGTTCAAGACAAAAAAGGCAACGAGTGGCGATATATCCAATATCCCGATCGGAGGAATGATGCGGCGAAACGGTCCCAGATACGGTTCGCAAATTTGTGTTAAAAACTGACCGATTTTTGTATCTCGGGCATTAGGAAACCAAGACATCAAAATATAGATAATTAACGCCCACGAGTAGATAGTGATCAATTTCGTAATCAAATAAAATATCAAAAACATTAAAGCTTACCACCTCGACTGTTCAAATTCTTGTTCTTGCATCAGCTGTGAGATACTTCCGGTCACTTCGACATTATCCGGGGTACTGAGAAAAATATCTAGTCCGATTTTTTGAATATCCCCGCCGATGGCATATACCGTACCGCTTAGAAAATCGATAATCCTTTTCGCCTGATCCTTTTCAATTCTCTGTAGATTCACCACAACGGCTCTTCTATTTTTTAAATGGTCGGCAATATCCTGTGCTTCTGCATATACCCGGGGTTCAACAAGAACAACTTTTGATGATTTTTGCACACTTTGAAGACTGACTATATTTTGCTTTGTCGTCTGTTTCTGCTGTCTCACCGGTTCATACTCTTCTTCATATGTTGCTTCATCATCATCATCATATTCTTCGTCTAAAAAAAACAAATTTTTAAATTT
>NZ_CAMLDX010000084.1 GCF_946478885.1 uncultured Bacillus sp.
ATGCTTCTATTTTAAGAGAATTATAGAGAAATGCTCAGACAGGATATATCAATCGATAGAAAGAGGAAACAAGGAATCTTCATGGTGAAAATGGAGAGAATGTGATATAACTACTATATATAATATTAACTATCTATATGTTAAATATATGAATAAGGATTATCCTATTTTTTGACATTAAATTTCTGAATAGTACAAATAAAGGGACTTTTTATTCCTTCTTGTATCCATTTTTGAACAAGGATGATGTATGTCAGAAATCCATCCATCAGATACTATTTATTGAAAAAAGGGGATTTGCAAAATGAGCAAAATGAAAACGATGGAAAAAGTTGCAGAAATGACAGGATTAAATGTCGGCTATGTAGTGGAAGCAACCGCTTATTTCCACCACTTTGAAGAAGCGTTTAACTGGATTTATTTATCAGAGGAAAACCCAAACCGCCCATATAGCCAGGAGGAATTAATTAAGAAAATGGCCAGTATTACTATTGAAAATTTACAGGAGGAAAAGGTTCATTCAGTCATTGAATATATGGTATATGAAGATCCTCATACCTATATGACTGATAGTGGCATTGCTTATTTGCGCATTATTAAGTAAAAAATAGCGTCTCCAGAAAGGTTCTGTCCCAAAAGCAAAAATGTCAGGCACCACCATTTAATATCTATATCCATTTGTATAAGTCTACACTGGATATAGATAAATGGTGGATACCTGACATCTTATGGGACAAATTCCGTTTCATTCATTCGTTTTTCGTTCATATACGTTGAAATAATAGATATAAGGATTTCTTTCATCCTTCACACCTTTGATAGATGAGACTAATTTCCAATTAGATTCAGTATATTCAGGGAAAAACGTATCACCTTCGAATTCCTGTTCAATCAGTGTGATATAGAGACGATCGGCATCCGGTAAAACGGTTTTAAAAAGTTCGGCACCGCCAATCACAAATATCTCTTCTCCTCTTGCAGCGGCTAGGTCTTTTAATTTCTCAACAGAATGTATCACAGTGCAGCCTTCAGGGCTATATTGTTCATTACGGGTTACGATAACATTCTCTCTTCCGGGCAATGGTTTGCCAATCGATTCATATGTCTTCCTTCCCATGACAATGGGATGCCCCATCGTTGTTTTTTTGAAAAACTTCAAATCAGCAGGCAAATGCCAAGGTAATTGATTATCCTTGCCGATTACTCTGTTTTTATCCATTGCCACTATAAATGAAATCATCACGATTCACCTCCAGACTAAGGACTCTTAATTTCTATTCCGGTCATCAGACAGCAACAGGGGCTTTTATCGTTGGATGGGGATCATAGCCTTCAATTTGTATATCCTCCATCTCAAAATCAAATATGGACTTCTTCGTCGTATTTAACTTTAAAATAGGAAACGGTCTTGGTTCCCGCTGAAGCTGCGTTTCTATCTGCTTAATATGGTTCATATAAATATGTGCATCACCAATCGTATGAACGAACTCTCCCGGCTCTAATCCACATTCATGTGCAATCAAATAGGTGAGCAGGGCATATCCGGCAATATTAAAAGGGATCCCAAGAAAAATATCACCGCTCCGCTGATAGAGCTGACAACTCAACTTTCCGTCAAAAACATAAAACTGAAATAGCGTATGACAAGGAGGCAGAGCCATCTGCGGAGTAAACTCAGGCGACCAAGATGATAATATTAATCTTCTAGAATTTGGATTGGTTTTAATCTGCTCAACTAAATCCTTTAACTGATCAATCTCACCCCCAGTTGTTGTTTCCCAAGCTCTCCATTGTTTTCCATAAACTGGTCCCAAATCTCCATATGTTTGGGCGAAACGATCGTCACTTAAAATCTTTTTAACAAATGCATTCATCTCTGCCTCATACTGGAGACGAAACGTCTCATCCTGTTGACTGCGCCGTCCAAAGTCAGTCATATCAGGTCCATGATATTCCTCGCTGACAATCCAGTTTTTAAAGGCCCATTCATTCCAAATATGATTGTTATTTTGTAATAAATAGCGAATATTCGTATTCCCTTTTATAAACCATAACATCTCGCTTGCCACTAATCGGAACGGAACTCGCTTTGTCGTTAGTAAAGGAAAACTCTTTTGCAGGTCAAATCTCATCTGATAGCCAAAGATAGAGAGAGTTCCTGTCCCCGTTCTATCCCCTTTTTGATTGCCATTTTCTAACACATGACGGCACATATTTAAATATTCATACTCCTGATGCTGCATGAACTGTCACTCCTTTTTTTGCCTGTTGCTATTAATCCGGCTTCAATCTTCCAATTGCATCCTTCAAAGCAATATCCTCATTGTATCAAAAATCATCTAATAGTAAAATGAGGATGATCAGGTTAATCCTTCTATTAAGTGGTAGGTTAAAGGAGCTTTCTTTTTCAGTTCTTCCTTATATTTCCCGCCCATATAAAAATAAGCAAAGCTTTCGGCAAAATATTCTTCAGGATAGTTTAAAAAATAGGGCTGTCCCGGGAATAATATGTTTTTTTCTTTTTCCCAAATTTTGATAAAATCCTTATTTTGGCGAATATGATAAAATACATAGCGATCAAGCGAATGGGCCAATTCATGAAGCTCTAAATTGACAGAGCCGTGTCCGCTTCCCTTTTGGCTCGCACCAATTTTTATCAATACTGTTTTACTACCACCAATTCCCGGAACATCATCCCAGGTTGTCTTCGTATAACCACGGGGAATAACCCCGGCGAGGTGGGAAGCCGTTGGATTCTCGGTTAGTTTTCCAGTAAATAATATGATGACAACTCCTGCTTCATACGTCTCCTTTAATAAGGAAGGTGGCAGCTGATCAAGACGAGAGATCATCCTTGCCGCCTCTTCCTGGTTAAATTCTTTTTGCGGCAGGATGATCATTTGACCAAGTTCATTTTCTGAATTTAATTGAAGTAAATTCCACAGCCTTGACGACTTCGGAAAATCCTTTAATCTGATTCCGTTCATTTTTTCCTGTGAATTTCCCATCAAAGTAAATAAAAGTAACAGCAAGCAAAACAGTACTATCTTTCTTTTCATCGATTTCAGCCCTTAATGTTGTTTTTTCTAGGAGGTCATAAAAATGATTGAATCTATTAATCCCGAACATTCGTTATATACTATTTATCTGCAGATCAACTCCGTCAAAGAAGTATCTATCGGCAGTCTTGGGAGGTTTACCTTTCCAAAAGGGATATATGTCTATGTAGGCAGCGCGAAAAAGAATATTGTTCATCGGATTCATCGCCATAAACAAATCGAAAAAAAATACCATTGGCATTTTGATTATCTTCGTCCACACGGAAAGATTACTAAAATTATAACATATGAAGCTAGTATTACAGAGTGCGGTCTTGCTGACAAAATAAGGGAGGATTTGCACGGTACCTTTCCTGTAAAGGGCTTTGGCTCTTCGGATTGTAAATGCAGAAGTCATCTAATTTATATTGGGGAATTTCAAAAAGAGTAAAATAAAAGAAGCTGCGCTCATCAGATAGATTCTGAAATAGAGCCAGCTTCTTGATCATTCGATTCCATTGATTTACGTATAGGCACGGACAAGATCATTTAAGCCTGTTGCTGTTGTCCCATTTCCAATAGCAGCGAATTTCCAATCGGAACCATGGCGATAGATTTCTCCGACTATTAATGAGGTTTTGCCGCTATAGTCATCCGTTAAATTATATCTGATTAAATCCTTTCGCGTATCCGGATTAACGATTCGGATAAATGCATTTTTAATCATTCCAAAATGTTGTCTTCTTTGTACACAATCGTAAATATTAACAGCAAACACAATTTTTTGGATATGAACAGGAACCTTGGATAATTCGATAAAAATCTGCTCGTCATCTCCGTCGCCGTCACCGGTTAAATTATCTCCCGAATGGACAATACTTCCATCTCTGCTAGTTAAGTTGCCAAAATAAATGACATCATTTTTGTTGGTCACTTTATCATTCTCCGATAATAATAGAACAGATGCGTCACAGTCCACGTTTGAAGCAGAATTTCCTCCCCCAAAAAGCGATCCAAAAAAGCCTTTCCCACTGCGGCTGTCTGCTGGATCCCAGCCTAGACCGACCATAATTTTCGATAAACCCGGATTTCCTTTTGTTAAATCAACACGCTGACCTTTTTGCAAGTTAATTGCCAATCGAATCACCCCATTAATAATGTAATTATATCAAATTTGCAGCTAGCCTCGTTCTTGTAAAGAGCATCATCAAATTTATGTATGCTTCATTTTTTGGAAATTCTCTTGAAGCTGTTCCAGCCGTTTTGTGCCTTCTTCACGAAGCCGTTTATTTTCTTCTTCAATCGCCTTTGTTTCCTGCATACCCTTTATGATAATATTCCAAGATTCTTCGATAGTCTCTATCTTTATGCTGGGACTCCCCGCGAGTCTGGCGATATCTACGCTTTGCTGTGAAATATTTTGGGCATTTCGCATAAGCATTTCATTCGTTCTTCGATCAAGCTCGTTCATAGAGTCGGCTACCAACTTTTGCCTTTTTGCAGCCATTGCCTGAATAAGACCGTTTTTAAAGATAGGAATAGTGGTGACAAAGGCAGAATTGATTTTACCAATCAGTTTCGTATTTCCTCGCTGCAGCAGACGGATTTGCGGTGCTGTTTGCAGAGCAACCATTTTAGCCATTTCCAAATCATATACTCTCTGTTCAAGCAGTTCAACCGCATTTCTCAAGGAATCCAGCTGCATGGAAGCAATTTGATTGTCTTCAACAGCTTGCCTTTCTAATTGTGGCAACTGCTGAGTTTTCAAATCTTCTGCCTTCATTTTCCCTGCTACTGCATATTTTTCCAGTTCTAAATAATATTGATAGTTTTGTTCATACATTTTTTCCAGCATATTGGTAGAATCTACCATTTCACTTTGGTATTTTGAGATCTCCACATATACTTTATCGATTTCCTTACCCATTGTCTGATATTTACCAAACAATTTTTCCACCATTTTTTCGCCTTTTTTAAACAGTTTTCCTAAGAAGCCTCCTGAATTCTTTTCGAAATCCTTCTTATCAAACTTATCCATAATTCGACCAAGCTGCTTTAATAATTCACCAGAATCTTCAACCTTTGTTGCCCGCATATTATGTAATATTTGATCGGAAAAACGGGAGATTTGCACGGCAGGATCTTTACCGAACTCAAGAATTTGAATTTGATCCCTTTCATCAATCGAATGGACGAGATTTTGTACTTCAGGATCACTCCGTAAAGCAAGCTTCATTTCTGAAACCTTTGATTCTGAAAGTATGTCATCAGCTGGTAAGGCTGTATTTATCTGCTGCAGATCATTATTCATTTATTGCTCACCTCTCAAATTTTTCAAGAAACCGCTAAATGTAAATTTCTTTAACGGGGATGGCTCCTTATATTCCTGTTCAAACACAAGATCCTCCAGCCAATGTGTGTCAAAAATATCCGTATGGACATAATTTTCAATGTCACTCTGTCCAGCCGGATTATAGATGACAATGTCAAATCCAAATTGATTTAACAACAGCAATAAAGCCGCATCCGAGCGCGACAAAATTCCATTTATGCCATTATGATAGAGAATCAATTTTGGCACCTCTTGTGCATAATCGAATTTTTGCATCATCCTAACAATTTGAGAAGGAATCTGCATTCCGTGTGTAAATAAATAGATTTTTACTTCTTCCTCCTTTTCATGCTGCAATGCCTTTAAACGCGGTTTTATACAAATATTTTGGATCGCTGAAGCAATTCCATGCTGCAGACCAAGAGGCAGTTCACGGTACCGCCAATAATTTCCTTCGAGCATTTTAAGGGGGCTCAGTTGTCCGTCTTGACCTAAGGCATGACGAAAATGGAAGCGAAAATCATTATTGATCGAGCGGGTCAATGGAAATTCCTGTATGACCACACTGTTCTCTAATTCCGTTAATGCGTGAAGATGATCCCAATATTCTCTGCGATTCCTGCTGACTCCTTGAATTTTGGCAAATAAAGCAGGAATCTTAACCACACCGTTTCTTACTTCAAAATTTGGTCGAATCAATGCCTTTTCCTTTGCCAATAGAAAGATCTCATCATACGTTGTTTTTAAGGTAATGGAAGAGGGAGTATAATCCCTCAGTTGCCATGGTTTATATAAACCTGAGCCTTCCTGATTCAATAATGCTTCTATCTCCTGTGATGCCCGATACGCTACTGTCGATTTGCGGGTTCTTTTTTCTGTCGGAAAGGGCTTTTGTGTATGCTGCTCAGGATATTTATGAACATACGTTAGCCGCTGCTCTTTATCCAAGAGGGAAAGAGGGTCGGCTCCTTCAGGATTGAACAAGATAAGATCACACCCGAGATAATATAAGAAGGCTAAAAAATACTCGTGGCTCTTCCTCACATTCCCGTACCAAAGAAATTTCGGCATTGTCAATTCCGGGGTAACAGCCATCATCAAATCAGCAAGATGGTTAAATGACCATTTAATAACATCTACTAATACTCGCTGCAAATCAGGGCTTTTCAAACCTTCTTCTTCTTTTTCTGCAAACAACTGCAAGAATAGGATCATGGCTTCTCTTATTTTTCGATGAACCGCCGGATGTGAAGATTTAATGAGAAGTTGTTCACCGTCAAGGAATGCTGTAAATCGGTTGACGGACAACTTCTGCTCCCGGTTCATGTTCAGCACTCTTTGAACCGCTTGAAATTGCTCATTGTGAATCGTCTTGTCTAAATGTTCCCTGCTTATCAGGATGACATCTGGAATGTCTTGATTAATCAAATCATATAATCTGTTATAATATTCATCCTCATCAAGAGGAACTCCCAAAAATCGAGCAACAACCTGACCGATATAGAGTGTTCCTTCATCGATATGATATTGCGGACGGCTTTCATTTGATTTCACCAAGGTGGACAGCCAGTTCTCATAAGATAATGGCAGGATGTGAGCCTTTATTTGCTTAATAGATTGATTCATGTAGTTCACTTCCCAATAAAAGCGAAAGATATATTCACGGAACATGGTGGTGAATAGTATATACAAATTTCTTCTTATATTTATTCTCTATTTATCATATCACAGGATTCAATGCTTTAATATGTATACGGTGATTTAGCCTAAAGGTTTCATAACAGTATGATTCATTTTCTTATCACCATTTAGGGTGCTGCAGAATAGAGTATGTAAAGAAATCCTGTGAAGCAGATAGCTTCTTCATGGTGCTAGCTTCATTAGAGGCAAGACTCCTTATTCGTTTATTTGCAGTCAAAGGGTGAAGAACATGAGATTTATGTACAAAAGAATTCCAAATGATGAATTAAAGTCACATTTTAATATGGTTCAGGATGTCGTAAATTCCATTTATTTTATTCTGTTAGACTTGCTGTTTTACGGACTGTTCCTTTTAATGTTTACACTGTTTGCCTCCCGTTCTATACTGTTATCCATTCTCATTTTTATCGGATTTTATCTGTTTGGCCTGAGTATATATTTTCTCTTAAAAAAATGGTTAAAGGATAAACCGTAGACATTAAGAGAACAGACAATACATGTCCGTTCTCTTTTTCCCTCGTCAAGCCTCATGTCCTTTTTTCTTATTGAGCATATGAATAAGAAAAGTAACACCGAAGGTTCCAAGTATAAGAAGAAAGAATAACTCGTGACTGATAAGAATATCGAAAATGCTGAGGAACATCTTAACAGAGATAATTAATATTAACACATAGGCAGCTGTTTCTAATTCAGGTATCCGTTCGATGAGTTTAAGGAAAATGCCGGCGATTCCCCGCATCATTAAGACACCGAGCATTCCTCCCAGCAAAAGAATCCAAACTTTTTCACTGATGCCAAAGGCAGCCAGTACACTATCAACTGAGAAAGCAATGTCCATGAGTTCAACCGACGCGACAGTGCCCCAGAAATTTCCGAACAACCGGATAAAGAGGCCTTCCTTCCTGATCCCTTTGGCCTCAGCTTCATCGTTGGAATTTTCCTTTCTTCGATCCAGAAAATAGCGAACAGCCAGCCAGGCTAGATAGGCGGCACCGATTACTTTTACCCACCATAACTTAATCAGAAATACCCCGATACCAATCGCGATAAAACGAAAGGCATACGCACCAAACAATCCATAAAACAGGGCCTTTTTCCGTTGTTTTTCAGGCAGGGGCTTCACCATAACCGCTAAAACAAGGGCATTGTCAGCCGAAAGCAGTCCTTCTAAGATAACTAGTGAGCCTATCAGCCCCCAGCTGACTGGATCTGATAATACTTCGACCCACATTTCCCAGTCAAAAAACTGTGCATACGTATCAATAAATCCTTGTAACATTCAAGATGTTCCTCCTAGATTGTTGTGAAAGACCCGCCTAAAAGCGGGTCTTCTTTATAGAATTATCCTACCTGTAAACCAAAATTTGTTGCCATTGCAGCAAGACCACCCTGGAATCCACTGCCGATTGCACTGAATTTCCATTCTCCATTGTGACGGTATAGTTCCCCTACGATAAGAGCTGTTTCAATTGAAAAATCCTCACCCAGGTCAAAGCGGATTAATTCTTCACTTGAATCTGCATTTAAGACTCTGACGTAGGAATTTGAAACTTGTCCGAAATTTTGATTCTTTGCTTCTGCTTCATGGATTGTAATAGCAAAGGCAATCCGTTGCGTCGCTGAAGGTACTTTCAACAAATCAATACTGATTTGTTCATCATCTCCTGCACCTTCTCCTGTACGATTATCTCCAGTATGTACGACGGAGCCATTTCCTCCGGTAGTGTTATTGTAAAATACAAAATCTCTTTCTGACGTTACTTTTCCGTTTTCTCCTAGTAGAAATACAGATGTGTCCAAATCGAAATCTTTTCCACCGTCATATTTATTCGTGTCCCAGCCAAGACCGACAATTACCTTTGACAATCCGGGATTTGTCTTCGTTAAATCAACCTTTTGTCCTTTTGTTAAACTAATAGCCACATTCATTACCTCCATTTTTTTTAATTATATTTAGAAAGGGAAACATCCTTTTCTTTCATTATCATATTGCATGTTCTTGTAAAAAATATCAACTCATCCATTTGGGAGGGGTGTTTTTATCCCAATAAATAACACCTAATTCATAATGTGTTTGAAATTGATCGTGTTCGGTATGGTAATGGAAATTAAATATATATCCCTCTTGTGGAGGATGATCTCTTCTAACATGAAATCGGATAACATCCGTATTCGTTTTTTGATTCTTAATATGGAAAATTTTTTCAGAGGTTCCTCCGCCCGGCATTTCACTTAGAACCAATTGACTTAAATCCTCCTCAGGATATTGGAGTGCAGTGTGATTGATGGCTTTCTCAATATTAGGCAGAATAACTTCTCTGAATTCATCTTCAATAATCGGTTTTATCTTCGGACCAAATTTCATATATGACTGATGTTCCGCATGCTTGATCATCTCATTAATAATCGAATTCCTTTCAGATACTATTTCTGAACTAATAGAAGATTTCTCGGTCTGTGTCGGCAGAGCCTCTAACAGATTTCTTTTTTCCTGGCTACTGTCTTCGTCCGAGTTGTTAGATAACGTATGCGGCGTAACCATCCCAAAGGTCGCGATGGTAACAAGAATGACAAGCGATTTTCGTAGCCATGCCGTCAAAGCATTCCTCTCCTTTCAGGCAATACTTTATCTTTCGTAGACATTTGTTTACATAATGAAATTATGTTTAATTCCCTTCATGCTAAACCCAACTTTTCCGTGGTAGACATTTGATGCGAAGCTTTAATACTCTTGAACGGAGCAGCCTTTCAAAATATGCCAATTGGGATATTTCCTCGGCTTCATATGCTGACAAAAATATTATACTTCTTATTACGGATATTAGTAAAAAATAGTTTCATTTTTTTACTAGAGAAAAAATAAATATATGAATAGACTCACTTTTTATATTATCAGCTTCTAAATGGGAGGGATGAAGATGGATTGGGCCATGGTAGTGGGATGTTGGATTCTCATGGGGTATTTTGTTTGGCTTGCTTGTACGGATTAACTGGAAGAAATCTTTCCAAAAAAAGGGATGCCGATTATAAACTGGCACCCTTTTATTTTAGCAATATTGATCAAAAGCAGTCATTAAGTTACTCATAATCATATCCAATGACTGGCCTTCAATGTCATGACGATGTACAAAGTGTACAACCCCTTTTCCATTTAATAGCGCCATTGACGGTGAAGACGGAGGAATTTCACCGAAGTATTCGCGCATTTTTGCTGTTGCTTCTTTATCCTGTCCGGCAAAAACGGTTACAAGATTCTTCGGCTTTTTCTCATTGTATTGAACAGCTTGAACGGCAGCCGGTCGTGCCAACCCCGCAGCACAGCCGCATACCGAATTCACTACTACAAGGGTCGTTCCTTCTGTTTTTTCCATAAACTGTTCGACTGCTTCAGGACTTAGCAGCTCTTTAAATCCTGATTGAACTAATTCGTCACGCATTGGCTGAACTAATTGTCTCATATATTCTTCGTATGCCATTGACATATATCATTGCTCCTCTCTGATATTTCCAATATAAGCATACTATAAAATATATATACAGTGCAATTATTAGCCCTCTATTTACTTTGTTCAGACAGCTCGGTTAAATAAGTCCAACGTTCAATCATATATTCCAATTTTTCATTTAAATCTTGTTCTTCTTCTGACAGCTTTTGCGCTTTCTCAAAATCGCTTCCCACTTGATTTAGCTCTCCCGCAATCTCCTCAAGCCTTGATTCGATGGCAGCAATATCATCTTCTATTGTCTCAAATTCTTTTTGCTCTTTATAAGACATCCGCTTTTTCTTTGACTTTTCCTGAATCGCAGGCTGTTTTTTCGTTTCTTCCTTGTTCGGCTCCTCTGCCCGCATTTGATTTTCTAGATATTCTGTATAGTTCCCATAGAAAGTATCCATCTGACCATTGCCGTTTAATATAAGCAGTTGCTGTACCACTTTGTCCAGAAAATACCGATCATGTGATACGGTAATCACTACCCCGGAAAAATCCTCGAGATAATCTTCAAGAACTGTTAACGTCTGTGTATCTAGGTCATTGGTCGGTTCATCCAGAAGAAGAACATTTGGTTCACGCATCAGTATTTTTAATAAATAAAGGCGACGTTTCTCTCCCCCTGACAATTTGCGAATTGGAGTTCCATGGGAATACGGCGGAAACAAGAAACGTTCGAGCATTTGTGCGGCAGAAAGTGTCTTGCCATCTGAAGTCTCAATTACTTCAGCCGCTTCCTTTAAATACTCAATCATCCGCTTATTCTCATCCAAATCCTCACTTTCCTGTGTATAAAAGGCTATCTTAACCGTTTGACCGATAATCCTCTCTCCGGAATCAAGAGCAATCCTCCCGGCAAGAATATTTAACAGCGTAGACTTCCCGGTGCCGTTCTTTCCAATAATCCCGATTCTGTCTCCAGGCTTTACAAGGAAATGAAAGTGCTGAAGCATGACTTGATCAGCAAACTTCTTTGAAGCATCTTTCAATTCAAATACCTGTTTGCCAAGGCGACTCCCTTTCAATGACATATCAAGATTTTCTTTTGTTTTTACGGAAGTTAATTTGTCCTCTATTTGTTCAAAACGCTGAATCCTAGCCTTTTGCTTTGTGGATCGTGCCTGAGCGCCTCTGCGAATCCATTCAAGCTCGCGGCGAAAGAGATTCTTTTGCTTTTCAATTGAGGCCGCTTCTTGTTCCTCCCGAATAGCCTTAGACTCTAGAAACGCAGTATAATTGCCTTTATAGCTGTACAATTGGCCTCCTTCAAGCTCAAAGATACGGTTTGTTACCCGATCAAGAAAATACCGATCATGGGTCACAAGCAGAAGAGAGCCTGAATAGCGGTTCAAATAATCTTCAAGCCATTTAACGGATTCATAATCCAAATGGTTGGTCGGTTCATCTAAGATGAGTAAATCAGGGGATTGAATCAATACCTGGGCAAGAGCCACCCTTTTTTTCTGACCGCCTGATAAATCTCCAATCTTTTGTTCAAAATCTTCAATTTCCAGCTTAGTCAGGACTGTTTTCGCATTTGTATTGACATCCCAGGCGTTTAGTACATCCATTTCCTTTTGCTGAGTAAAAAGACGCTCTTGCAGATCGCGATTTTCTGGCTCCCTGTGAAGCATAGATAAGGTTTTTTCATATTCTCTTAAAAGTTGAAAGACAGGGGCATCACCAGCAAAAATTTGCTCTAATACCGTCAGATTAGAATGCAAATCCGGCTTTTGTGCGGAATATGATATCCGGTAATCTTTCGGAAAGATGATTTCACCTTCATCAGGATGGTCAATATCGGCAATTATTTTTAATAATGAGGATTTTCCAGTCCCATTAACGCCGATTAGACCAACCCGTTCTTTTTCAGCAATCGTAAAGGATAGATCGCGAAATAGTATCTTTTCTCCATATGATTTTGAAACATGTTCTATTGATAGTATTTTCATTTAAACCATTCCATTCATAAAAGATAAACAGTTTCTCTAACATGTAGTTTCTATTATAACAGTTTATTCACAAGAATGAATAAGCGAAAAAGAAACAGCCACTCTCCAACGCTTAGATCTTAGATTCCGCAACCAATCGAGTAGAGGGAAAATAAGTTGATTATTTTTTCCCCTCTCACACCACCGTACATACGGTTCCGTATACGGCGGTTGGTATGTCAACACTAAACTAGACAACTTTTTTAAGGTATTCATTTTTATATTCAATGGGGCTTAGATATCCAAGTGTCCCATGAATTCTCAAATGATTAAACCAATGAACGTAATCTTCTAACTCACATTTCAATTCATCTAAAGTTTCGAAATAGTTTCCTTTTACAAACTCTGTTTTGATAATCTTAAATGTTGCTTCAGCTACTGCATGATCGTATGGACAACCCTTCATGCTTAATGATCGTTTTATTTTGAATGTTTTTAGGGCTTCGTCCATTATCTCGTTTTTAAATTCGGTTCCTAGGTCTGTATGAAACAACTGAATTTTGCTTAGATTGGCTTTCATTTTCGATAGGGCTCGATAGACTAATTCCGCATCTTTGTAGGGTCCGGCACTGTGACCACTCATTTCTCGATTATAGAGTTCAACAAATAAACATATGTAATTCCAGCGATCACCGGCTCTTACATATGTTAAATCACTAACTATAACCTTTCATTCCTGTTGTTGGTCAAATTCTCTATTTAATATATTTTCTACTTTGGCTTTATTACACTTATTTACATGTAGCTTAAATTGAGCCACTGTGTATTTTGATACCAAACCATTTTCTTTCATAATTCGACCGATACGTCTTCTGGAGACAACGAGACCTAATTTTTTTAATTCATGTTTAATTTTACGTGTACCATAGTTCTGGCGGCTTTTATGGAAGATATCTATAATGGCAGTCGTCAGCTCATCTTCAGATTTTAACTGCTCTTTTGCTTCATAATAATACGTACTTCTTGATAGTTGTAGGACGTCGCACATTGCTGATATCGAGTATTTGTGTTGATTATTTTTGATCACATTTACTTTCGTCCTAGTATCAGCGCAGCTTGCTTTAAAATATCATTTTCCATTAATAAGCGCTGGTTTTCTTTTCGAAGTTTCATTAATTCGTTTTCTTCGGGTGTCCGATTGTCCTTTTCTTTAAATGAACCAGATGTCTTACTTTGCTTAATCCATTTGTCCAATGACGAAGGCGTTAATTCGTATTCTGTAATAATATCTTTTCTTGGTTTTCCATTTTAGTATAACTTAACTATTTGGGCTTTAAATTCTGATGTGAACGTTCTTCTTTCTCTCATTTGCGGGACTCTCCTAACTAAATAAGATACAGTAGACTACCTATATAGTTGGGTTCCTGCCGAAACTTGACATGGATCCTCCGCGGGCATGCTTTTCCAGCCGGGAAGTCAGGTATCAAGATACCAGACTTGCCAACCAGGCTAGCACACCCACCACTCCATATAAAGTTTCTAGTAACGATCTCTTATGTTTAATAAGCAGTATTACCAAGTTTGTCGGTTAGTCTACTTGTCCTTAATTTTTTTGCCCAGTTAAGTGTAGCCGATTCAACTTCTTTTAAGTTAAACTTATTCATAATTATTGGAGTTAGTATAGTTCCATGGACACCATTTGGTTAACTCTCTATTATAAAAATAAGAGAGGGTGTGTAGTGCATGGATCAGAAAAAGAATAAGCAAACCTATAATGAAGAGTTCAAGAAAACGGTAGTGGAATTGTATCATACTGGTAGCTCGGTACGTACGTTAAGTAGCGAATATGGTGTGTCAGAGGTAACCATTTATAAGTGGATTAAAGCTCTATCACCAGTGGACGGAACGGAAAATGGATTAACCCCACAGGACATAGCTGAGATGCAAAAAGAAAATCTTCGAATGAAACAAGAGATTGAAATCTTAAAAAAGGCTATGACCATATTCGCACGAAAGTAACAGACGCTGAGCTAACGAAGGTAATTCAGAATCAAAAAGATGTGTTTCCCATTCAAGTCATGTGTGAGGTACTTGAAATACCAAGAAGTACGTATTATCAATCTTTAACGAAAACAGAATCAAAACGGAATCAGGAAAAACGGCAACTCTTGGAACAAATCAAGTTGATCCACACAGAGAGTAAGGGGCGCTATGGAGCGCCTAAAATTCATTACCTTCTTGTACAAGCAGGGTTTTCCGTCAGTCTCAAACGTGTGCAACGAATGATGAGAGAAGCTAACATCTACTCGATTACGGTCAAAAAATTCCGTCCACAATCTAATAAAGAGCCGGTTCAGTCACGTGATAACCGATTACAACAAGATTTTTCGACGTCTACTCTAAATGAAAAATGGGTCGCTGATATCACATATAGTGCGCCCATAAGGGACAATTGATGAATCTGCACTTTGCAATACAGCAGAATAATACCACAAACTTCTGGTATCCACTGGTTTATCTAGAGACGAAAGTCAAAGGAGAAAATAGCATGCCAGTAAAGCCA
>NZ_CAMLDX010000085.1 GCF_946478885.1 uncultured Bacillus sp.
GCAGTAATCCCTTTCCAGAGTCTTATTTGAAGTTACGGTTTAATAGTCATAGGGAGGAATAAAAAATGGGTATTGGCTATATAAATGGAAAGTATGTTGCTTTGGAGGAACCGGTCATTCCGATTGATGAAAGAGGTCATCAATTTGGCGACGGGATTTACGAGGTGATTCGGGTCTACCATGGAACGGCCTTTATGCTAAATGAGCATCTTGAACGACTATTTAACAGTGCAAAAGCAATTAAGCTGAGGATAGAAGGTACTGCAGATGACTTCTGTCGTTTGGTTGAAGAAGCCATTCTGAAATCAGGACTTTCAGAATGTAGCATCTATTTGCAGATTACCCGTGGTATTGCACCGAGAAAGCACTTATTTCCAGCTGTACCCGTTTCTCTTTCCATGACGGTGAACACCGTTACTCCGCCTGATGCAGCAGCATACAAAAGGGGGATATCAGCCCAATTTCATGAGGATGAGCGCTGGACCAATTGTTACATAAAGTCATTGAATCTCCTGCCCAATATATTAGCTAAACAAGAAGCCCATGAAGCAGGCTGCTTTGAAGCAATTCTTGTGAAGGATGGGAGGGTGACAGAGGGATCCAGCTCGAACATTTTTCTCGTAAAGGACGGAAAAGTATGGACAGCGCCGTTATCGAGACAAATTCTTTCCGGTATAACTCGTATGGCTGTCAAACAAATTTGTGAAGAACTGCAAATTGAATGGATCGAGAAATCCTTTACACCAGAAGAATTGCTACAGGGGGAGGAAGCGTTTCTGACGAGTACGGTATCGGAAATTCTGCCGATTGTTTCTGTCGGTGGCAGGATGATCGGGAATGGCAGACCGGGGGAAATTACCAGTCGATTGTATCAAAGATACCAAGAAATTGTGCAATCCTTATAAGGGGGCGTTCGCCCATGAATATTATTGATCTTCACTGTGATGCATTACTGAAGCTCTGGGAGGCAAAAGGAGCTCTATCGTTTGCTGATGGAGCAGGATTAAATACGAATAAAGCCAACTTGCAAAAAGGCAAAATTAAAGTACAGTGTTTTGCTATATTTCTTGAACCGGATATTCCGTCAGATTATAAATTCCAGGCAGCGCTGGAGCAAATTGATTACTTTTACCGTGAGGTGCTTGGGAAAAATCGCGAAATGAAGCAAATTACCCGCTGGGCAGACTTTGATCAGCTAAAGGATGGAGAAATCGGTGCAATGCTGACCCTTGAAGGGGTAGAGGCCATCGGTAATCATTTAATGAAGCTGAATATTCTCTATCAGCTAGGAGTCCGTTCCATTGGACTGACGTGGAACGGTGCTAACCTGGCAGCAGATGGTGCTGGTGAACCGCGTGGCGGGGGGCTGAGCTTATTTGGGAAAGAGATTGTTCATTGGAATAATGAGCATCATGTTCTGACAGATGTATCACATTTAAGTGAACGCGCTTTTTGGGATGTCATCGAGCTTGCCTCCTATCCGATTGCCAGTCATTCAAACTCAAGAAAAATATGCAATCATCCGCGCAATTTAACCGATGAGCAGGCACGAGCCCTGTTTAAAAAGGGCGGGATGGTTCATGTTGTCTATTATCCTGAGTTTATTAAGGAGGGAGGCGGTCATGTAACCATTGATGATTTAATCTCTCACATTGACCATTTGTGCTCCTTAGGAGGGAAAAAACATATTGGACTGGGGTCTGATTTCGATGGAATTTCCTCTTTTGTCACAGGGCTTGAAGACGCATCCAAAAGCCAAAATTTAATCGAAAAACTGCTGTTGTATTTTAAAGAAGATGATGTAAAAGGGTTTGCTTATCGTAATTTCCTAAAGCACCGGCCGAAAGATCTATAAGCCCATTATGAAAGGAAAACAGAAAATATCGTCTATCTATAAAGAGAACATCCGGTGAAGGGCAACAGGGATTCTCCTGTTTGATGGAAATAAGCAAATAGTTGTGAAAAATAGGTTTGTGCCTGGCGGAGGCTAAGAATTCCTTATGGAAAACGCCGATGTCAGCACATTTTGGATCGTTATGCCGCTAATTAAAATGCTTCAGAATCTTACATTTGTTCACCTGAAAAATACATTTGTCTCTCTATAAGAGAAATAGCTGTTGATTTTTTTCAGAAAAGGGTGGATAATAAAAAATACAATTTTACTGAAATTTATAATGTAGGGGTTGTAAAAATGAAGGTTGTAAAGTTTGGCGGCAGTTCTCTGGCAAATGGTACTCAATTAGAAAAAGTATATCATATCGTCATGTCTGATCCGAGACGTAAGGTAGTTGTGGTTTCCGCACCCGGGAAACGCTATAGCGATGATATAAAGGTAACCGACCTGTTAATTGCACTTGGTGAAAAGTGTCTGGCAGGCCAGGATACAGCTGAAGAATATCAAACAATTGTACAGCGGTATGCAAGTATTGCTGACGAATTAAATATTCCTGAAACAGTTATTGAGCAAATCAAAAATGATTTGTTGTCCATTATGCAGCAGGAGAAAAAGGATCCTGTGCTATTTATTGAGGAAATGAAGGCTGCTGGAGAAGACAATAATGCAAAGCTGGTTGCCGCTTATTTTCAATCCAAAGGTGTAGAAGCTCATTATGTAAATCCTAAAGAAGCGGGTATTTACGTGACAAATGAACCGGGAAGTGCCCAAATTTTGCCAGAATCCTATGATCTGCTGTATAAATTGCGCGACCGTTCCGGGATTTTAATTGTTCCGGGATTTTTCGGTTACAGCAAAGAGGGCGATGTATTAACATTCTCCCGCAGCGGCTCCGATATTACGGGTTCCATTTTAGCAAACGGTGTAAAAGCAGACCTGTATGAAAATTTTACAGATGTCGATGCTGTTTACACGGTTAACCCGTCTATTGTAAAAAATCCAAAGGAAATCCGTGAATTGACGTATCGTGAAATGCGCGAGCTTTCCTATGCCGGCTTCTCAGTATTTCATGATGAGGCATTAATTCCGGCTTTCCGCGCAGGAATTCCTGTACAGGTGAAGAATACAAACAATCCAACTGCTCCCGGAACAAAAATTGTCAATATGCGTGAAAATACCAACGGACCGGTGATCGGCATCGCAAGCGATGACGGTTTCTGCAGCATTTATGTCGATAAATACTTAATGAATAGAGAGGTGGGCTTCGGTCGCCGCCTATTGCAAATCCTTGAAGATTTCCACTTAAGCTATGAGCATGTTCCGTCGGGAATTGATGATATTTCTATTATTTTACGAGAAAATCAATTTGACGAAGAAACAGAAAAGGAAATCATTAACCGCATCAAAGAAGAACTACATGCAGATGAAGTGAAAATCGAGCATCATCTTGCCTTAATCATGGTAGTGGGGGAAGGTATGCGCCGCAATGTCGGCACTACAGCACGGGCTACCAAGGCATTGGCTGAGGCAGGCATCAATATTGATATGATTAATCAAGGGTCATCTGAGGTAAGTATGATGTTTGGTGTTAAGACCACAGATGAGAAAAAAGCTGTACAAGCACTCTATAATGAATTTTTTGCTAACGTACTAGTCGGTTAACAATCCCTTCTGTAAAGGTGATTGTTAAATTGTTCGCATCATAAAACTAATTAAATAGAATAGAAAACTCTTATCCAGAGTGGTGGAGGGACAGACCCTATGAAGCCCGGCAACCTTCAAGTGATTTGAAAGGTGCTAATTTCTGCAGAATACTTTCTGAAAGATAAGAGGAGGAACACTGAAAGACCTCTTCTTATCTTTATTGGGAAGAGGTCTTTCTTTTATCTGTTAAAGAGAATTAAGCTGTCTTGCGACCAGTATGTTTCGTTTTTCGTTCATAAGATGAGCGATAAAGATATGTGAAGAGAATGGCGTTGCGTATGCCGACGAAGTGATTGAATGAGAAAGGAATGAGATAGAATGACAAAAGCGATCAACATTGCACTTCTAGGGTTTGGAACAGTTGGAAAGGGAGTATATGAGATTATCCAACAGCATCAAGAGAGATTGCAGTTTTTTTTGAAGCAGCCTGTTAAGGTCGTTGCTGTGTTGGTACATAATCCATCCAAGCATAGGTCGATAGAAAATGAGGTTCTTTTAACGGATCGCTTTGAAGAGATTCTTCAACTGCCCGAATTGGATATTGTCATTGATGCCATTGTTGGGAAGGCAAGTTACCTTTATTTGAAGCAATCGATTGAAAGAGGATGTCATGTTGTTACCGCCAATAAAGAAATGTTTGCCAGCTTTGGGTCTGAACTATTATTATTGGCTGATGAATATGATACCTCTATCGGTTTTGAAGCAGCTGTCGCTGGCGGTATTCCGATCATTCAAACAATTAGAAAACTACTGAATATCAACAAAGTGACAAAGGTGGAAGGGATCATTAATGGTACATCAAATTTTATTCTCACTTTCATGAGAGAAAAGGGAGAGTCCTTTGCCGGAACCTTAAAGATGGCTCAGGAAAAAGGCTATGCTGAAGCCGATCCAACGAATGATATTGAAGGATTTGATGCTTATTATAAGGCATTGATTCTCAGTCAGGTTGTCTTTGGCAGGACACCGCAGGAGGAACATGTTGTTAGAAAAGGGATTACATTCATTACGGAAAAAGAAATTAAGGCGGCAGAATCATTAGGCTTGAAATTTAAACATATTGCCAAATTGGAAAATTGCTCGAACGGCATTCAATGCAGGGTACGACCTGTGCTTGTATCATCCGATCATCCGTTTTATGGAGTAGAAGGAGTGCAAAATGCTGTTTCAATTGATGCGGATATCGTTGGAAATATTTCTTTGACCGGACCTGGAGCGGGAAAGTTTCCGACTGCAAGCGCCATTATAGAGGATCTTCTCCATTTATATCAAGAGGAAATCCCATTCTATCATGACAGCGATACAGTATGCGCTGAAGTAGAGCAACGCATGGGAAAATGGCTAATCATAAATCATCGGATTGAACGTTCTTTAATGCCTGAAGCGTTTGTCAATGTTGACTTTTTGAATGAACAAGTTCTTTATTTTGAAGCTATGGAGCAGGATGTTAATGTCTTTGAGGCAAAGTATCCGGACATTGCAGTATATCCTGTTGAGGGAGAGTTTGTCTTTGTGGGAGAGACTTTAAGTATTTAACTAGGCAAAAGAAGCTGCTCCAAAAGCAAAGGTGTCAGGTACCACTAATCTCATTTTGCACGGATATAGATCAATGATGGATGCCTGAACACCTTATGGGATAGTTCTTTTTGCCAGGATAGATTAGCTTGTTTTGAACAGTCGTTTGTCAGGATTCTGCTGTTTTTGAACGATAATCAAGAGAATGACACCGCTGATGATGAGCAGAAGGCTGGTGGATACGAAAACAGCCGAAAAGCCATAATATCCCGAAATTAAGCCTCCAAGAGACGGACCGATAATATTGCCGAGAAATTGAAGACTCGTATTGTAGCCAAGCACTTCACCTTGCATAGCAATCGGTGATTCTGTTCGAATATATGCCACTCTGACAGGAATCAGACCGCCTATGGCAGCACCTAGAGTAAAGCGTATAATCAAAAGCTGCCAATAGGAGGAAATAAAGGAACCCGGGAAATAGAAAAAACCTGCTGCAAAGAGCAGAATAATCAATACCCTGATATGACCGAAACGATCGCCAATGCTCCCCCACTTTCGGGCCATTAATAAATTGCCTAAGCCGGCTGCCGAAAAAGCCATTCCTGAAAAAAATGCAAGATTAGCAGTTCCATGGAGTTCATTCACAAATAATGAGAGAATAGGCTGAATACTGAAATTAGCGATCTGGATAAGGGTTGATAACAGCAAAACAGTTATCATAATTGGCTTTTTTGCAATATGCATCAGTACTTCTTTACTGGAATAGCTTACCTTTGTTCCTGGCTGGGCTTTAATCTTGAATTCTTTTGTTGCTGTCACAAGCATGACAGAAATTAGAATCAAAAAAGACGTCAGTTGGAAGGTTATAGCAAATCCTACTGCATCAGCCAGCATTCCTCCGAAAAGCGGTCCCATCAAACTTCCGGTGATATTGCCTGTTTGCAATGTTCCCAGTATACGACCGGCATTTTCTTTAGGAGTCTGTGTAGAGATATATGCCTGTGACATAGGTATAAAACCTGTAAAGATTCCGGTGAAAAATCTAAGGAAGAATAGCTGCCATACATTTGTGACATATCCCATAAGAAACAGGGAAGCTGCCAGTCCTAATCCAGAGAAGATCAGGAGCATTTTTCTACCATGGTGATCCCCGATTTTTCCCCAAATCGGAGAAAATAAAAAGGCAGTCACAAAGGTAATGGCAAAGGCCCATCCAGACCAATGCTGAACATACATGATTGAATAATCGCCAAATGTATCAATATATAATGAGATAAAAGGGAGAATCATCGTCATACTTGCACCGACAAAAAAGTTAGCAAACCACATAATCATCAGATTACGTTTTGCTATTCTGCGTTCCAGCATGTGAAATCAACACTTCTTTCGTTATCCTAAAATTTCGTAAACCTTAATATATATAATAACGGAAATCTTCCATAATAAGAAGTAAAGAGACTTGAGAAGTAAAGGAAAATCTATCATAATAGCCAATGAATATAGAGGATGAATTTTTTTCACAACCACTATTTTGACCATTTATTTATTATTGTTGTATACTATTATTGTAGTTTAGACTATACGAAAGAACAATGTTGGTAAAGCACGAGACTCCTAGCGCAAAGAACAAGGGAGTTGTAAAGGTACTTTTTGGGGCGCACAGCAAGCTGGAAATGATTATTGAATTGCTGAAAAACTAGGTGTCTATGCTGAAAAAGTCTATAAAGACCTAAGGAGAGTTATTAAAACGAATGAACCTATCAGATGAAACCAATTCTTTAAAGAAGAAGATTAAGGATATGGAGCAATTACAATCGAATTTGCGAGAATGGACTGACCGTTTATTTATTTATAAATTTGCTCTTGAGGAAATTAAAACGAAGATCAATATTTTAAATGAGGAATACCAATATATTCATCATCACAATCCGATTGATCATATGAAATCACGGATTAAAAGTCCGGGAAGTATTGTGAAGAAACTTCAGCGCAAAGGACTGGAGATTACGATAGACAATGCCATTGAAAATATCCATGACATTGCGGGTGTACGGATTACTTGTTCTTTTTTATCCGATATTTATACTGTTTTTGAAGCAATCTGCCGTCAGGATGATATTGAAGTATTAAAAATAAAGGACTATATTCAAAATCCAAAGCCGAATGGCTATAAAAGCCTGCATTTAATTGTCAAGGTGCCGGTATTCTTATCCAACCACGTTCAAAAGGTTAAGGTTGAAATCCAAATTAGAACGATCGCTATGGATTTTTGGGCAAGCCTTGAACATAAAATCTATTATAAATTTGAAAAGGAAATACCTGAAGAGCTGCAATTGGAATTGAAAAGAGCCGCAGAGGCCGCTCATTTTCTTGATGAAAAAATGAAAAATATCAATGATGAAGTCGAATTAATAAAACGTGAAGAAATCGTGGTATAAAACAGGCAAAAGAAGAAGCCGTTATCTGCTTAGAGTAGAGTCGGCTTCTTCTTTTTTTATAGGTACCATTGAACTAATCCTGTGCAGATTGATGCAAAGTGATACTAGATTGCGGTGCCGGACACTCATTTTTTTGGAACGGCTTGTTTAGTCATAAAGCAGCTAGATTATGACTAATTAAATAACAGATTCATGAGTAGCAGTTGATGCTGAAGGCTGCAGTTGAGGTTCTGCTTCCTGAACAGCTTCAGGATGGAATTCATTTTCCATTTTCGCGACAACGACTGTTGCTACTCCATTTCCGATTAAGTTTGTAATTGCTCTTGCTTCAGACATGAAACGGTCTACACCAAGCAGAAGGGCAATCCCTTCAACCGGAATCATTGGAAATGCGGCTAATGTGGCAGCTAATGTGATAAATCCGGAGCCAGTAACACCCGCAGCGCCTTTAGATGTAATCATTAAGATACCCATTAATGTCAGCATTTGCAGAATAGAAAGCTCTGCACCATATGCCTGTGCAATAAACATCGCTGCCATTGACAAGTAGATTGCAGTTCCATCAAGGTTGAAGGAATATCCTGTTGGAACAACTAATCCAACAACGGATTTGGAACAGCCATAGCGCTCTAAGCGATTCATCATTTTTGGCAGTGCTGATTCTGAAGAAGATGTACCTAAAACAAGTAAAATTTCTTCTTTTATATATGCGATAAATTTAAAGATATTGAATTTATAGATTTTTGCAATTGTACCAATAACTAGGAAGATAAATAAGAACATGGTGATATATACTGAACCCATTAATTTCCCAAGTAAAGTAAGTGAGCCGAGACCAAATTTTCCGATTGTGTAAGCCATAGCTCCCGATGCTGCAATTGGAGAAAATTTCATGATCATGTTTACGATGCCGAAGAATACATCTGCCAATTTCTCGAATAAAGAAACAACCGGCTGTGCCTTTTCCTTTAGTTGAGCCAAAGCAAATCCGAATAATACTGCAAAGAACAGAATTGGCAGCAGGTCGCCCCCAGCGAGTGCTGCAACGGCATTATCAGGAATAATACCAAGGATAAAAGACATTACGCCATGCTCTGCTTCAGCGGCTTGTGAAGTATATTGAGAGATATCTCCACCTTCAACGGCATTAATATTGAAACCTACCCCAGGTTTGATAATATTCACAACGATTAACCCGATTGCAAGGGCAAAGGTTGTGACAATTTCGAAATAGATAAGCGCTTTTCCCCCGATGCGGCCTACCTTTTTCATGTCCCCCATTCCGCCGATTCCGATGACAACGGTAAAGAAAATAATTGGCGCAATGACCATTTTTATCATTTTAATAAAAATATCAGCTAACACTTTAAGCTTCGCACCAAATTCTGGGAATGCAAAACCAATTATGATACCGATGATAATACCTATAACAACTCGGACAGTTAAATTATTCAGTATCTTTTTCAAGTTCATGTTACCCCCCTATTTATGAAATGGTTTTCATTTCGTGTTTCCATATTAGCAGACAATTTTCACAATGTTATGTTATGGTGATATTGTTCTTTTTGTTCTTTTTGGTCTGATTTTGTTGTATAACAGCGAATTATTGCCGATAATTCAATATTTATGTCGAATATTATTTATTTTTCTACTAGTGTTTGTTTGATATTTTAATTTCTGATATATAACAAAAGGACTTCCAGAAAAGGAAGTCCTTTGTGAATCGTTAATATTATGAATTTTTTGCTGCCTTTTCTTTAATTAAATTGATTAATTGCTGCCCTGTTTCTCCTTCCACTTCATTGTAAAGTGTTTCAAATCGTTTTTTCCAACGTTCTTTGGCGTCTTCAGGAAGTTCATATATATATACATGATCCATGGCGCGCATGTCTTCGAGCTGCATCGTATTCATTTGAATAGACATTTCCATATTCCAAAGGGTTGCTTCCTGTAATGCTTCTTCAATTTGAGTCCGGATGTCCTGTGGGAGATCATCCCAAAATTCCTGATTGACAATGACGGCATAGCCTAAAAACCCATGGTTGCTTAGAGTTAAATAGGGCTGATATTGATATAGTCCTTTTGAATAAATGTTGGAGACCGTATTTTCCTGTCCAGTTACCATCTGTTTCTCCAAAGAGCTGAATACTTCGGTAAAAGAAGTAGTTATCGTTTGAGCACCAAGGACTGAGAACTGTCTTTTCAGGACATATCCCGGCATAATACGGAAAGTCTGCCCCTCAAAATCCTCTGGTTCTATTAATGGACGGCTGTCGCTTGTCATTTGCTTAAAGCCATTGCTCCAAAAGGCAAGTCCCTTCATTTTTTTTTCATTTAAATATCCGAGGAGCTGTTTGCCGGTATCACCAGTAAAGACCTTCTTGATATGGTCATAATCCTGAAACAGAAAAGGCAGATCCAGTACCTCCCATTGAGGAACAATCCTTGTCATGTTGGTATAGCTGGGGGCAATCATTTGAACCTTCCCTTTTTTTAGCGCCTCAACCTCGTTATTATCTGAATATAGTATTCCATTTGGATATACTTGAACCTTCACCCGTCCGTCAGTCTTTTCGTAAACTAATTCAGAAAACTTTTGCGCGGCAAGCCCTTTTGGAGTATTTTCTGCAACCACATGGCTGAAATGAATAATAATTTGGTCCTTTAGTCCGTTCTGTTCTTCATCTGCCGTGATTTTTTGCTCCTGAAAAAGATAACCGTTGTCGTAAAAAATGAAAATGATTAATCCAATAATTGTCAGGATGCTGGCCGTGATGAAATGTTTCATAGTATGTCTCCTCATAATTCAGAAGATATTTTTTATTTAACTATATCACTTTTTTATCAAAATGAATGCGGTGGCATGATAAAATAAAGGTGGAAAATAAAAAATATTAAGTTTTATTTAGAAATTAATGACACTTTTGTGATAAATATTCAGAGTTTATAAAACCTCTGTGAAAGGGATTATACATCTATGAAGGTTCGACGGCTATCGATTCAATGGAAAATGACCGGACTTATTATCTATATTGTCTGGTTTTCTTTATTACTCTTTGGAATCATTTTAATCGGCCAGTTTTTTCATGAGGAGGAAAACCTTCTAAAAGAGAAGGCAATGCTATCGGCGAGGACGGTCGCAGAGCTGCCGAATCTGAATACGAATATTGCAGATGATCATGAGGCAATAGACAGCCTTTCGAAAACAGTAGAAAGAATGAGGATGATTAATGATGCTGATTACATTGTCGTTCTTAATATGGACCGCATCCGCCTAACCCATCCAAATAGAGATTTAATCGGCACCCCTTCGAGCAGTGCCGATGAAGGCCCCGCCTTTACTGAGCATTCATATACTTCAAAGGCAAAGGGAGAAATTGGCACGGTCATACGAGCATTTGTGCCAATCATGAATGCGAATCATCAGCAAATCGGAGTTGTGATTGCGGGTTATAAGCTTCCGGGAATCCTCGATATGATATCTTCCTTGCGCAGTCAGATTTTCTTTACAATTGGTATTGCCCTGGCCTTCAGTTCCTGGGGGGCATTGCTTTTGGCAAGACATATTAAAAGACAGATGTTCAAGCTTGAGCCGGAGGAAATTGCCCAATTATTGGTGGAGCGGACGGAAACGTTTAATGCGATGCACGAAGGGATTATTGCCATTGATACGAATAAAGTGATCACGATTTTTAATCATAAGGCAAAGGAAATTCTTGGTATCGAAGGTGATGTAATCGGCAAAAAAATTGTCGATGTCCTTCCTGATACACATTTGCTGGAGATATTAGAAATTAATCGGCCGATTTATAATAAAGATTTGCATATTCGAAATTTATCCATCCTTAGTAATCGGATTCCAATAAAGGTGGATGGTAAGACCGTAGGGGCAATCGCAATTTTTCAGGATCGGACAGAGGTTAGCAAGCTGGCGGAGGAACTGACCGGTGTCAAAGCGTTTGTCACTGCGCTTAGAGTGCAGAATCATGAGCATATGAATAAGCTTCACACGATTGCGGGGTTAATCCAGTTGGGCAATAAAGATGCCGCACTGAAATATGTCTTTGATATCACCGAAGAGCAAGGAGAGCTGACGCGGTTTTTAAGTGAGCATATTAAAGATGACAGTATAACTGGTCTTTTGTTGAGTAAAGTAAGCCGTGGGAAGGAACTGGGAATTCATGTAGAAATCGACCGCCATAGTATGATGAGAAGATTTCCACTGCTTCTGGATCACCATGATTTTGTTCTCATCCTTGGGAATCTGATAGAAAATGCCTTTGATTCTTTTAAGAATCAGCCGGACAAAGAGAAGGAAATCTATATCGGCATCCACCAAACAGAAAAGGTATTTGATATTTTATTAGAGGACAATGGCTGTGGGATTCCGGAGAACTTACTACCATCCATTTTTAATAAAGGTTTTTCATCCAAATCTCCCACCGGAAGGGGATTTGGGCTCTATCTAGTAAAGCAAATTGTTGAAAAGGGGAATGGTACCATCGAGGTCGATTCTACTGTTGGTTTTGGAACATCTTTTTCAATTACGTTTGAAATGGGGGATGAGGGTGATTAAGGTAGTTTTAATAGAGGATGATTTGATGGTTCAGGAGGTGAACCGGCAGTTCGTTGATAATGTGCCGGGATTTCACGTGATTGGACTGGCCGGGTCGGGCGTTGAAGGGCTCAATCTAATTCGGGAATTAAAACCGGACCTCGCTCTTATCGATGTCTATATGCCTGAACAGGATGGGCTGGAGACGCTTTACAGGATTCGAAGAGAGGCTCATAGGGTTGATGTTATTGCGATAACAGCTGCAAGCGATGTAGAGACGATCCGGGGCTTCATTCAGCAGGGGGCCTTTGATTATATTGTGAAACCATTTAAATTTGATCGAATCAAAAAATCACTCGAAAAATACCGTTTATTCCGAAATCAAATATCAGAGAAAGAATCGATGTCCCAACAGGAATTAGATGAGATATTCTTCCAGAAGGAGGATGGCGAAGCGGTCGATCTCCCGAAGGGGTTAAATCAAATTACATTGGATAAGGTTGTCTCCTATTTAGCCCAATGTACAGAGCCGCTGTCAGCTGAGACTGTAGCAGAGGGAGTCGGGCTTGCCCGGGTTACTGTCCGCAGATATTTAGATTTCCTCGAAAAAATCGGAAGGGTCGAAATGGACATTCATTACGGCGGCATCGGCCGCCCAATTAATCAATATAAATTAAAAAAACGCTGATCTGTGATCTGGTGTCAGGCACTAAAAATGGACAAATGTCCTCATACAGAGGATATTTGTCTGTTTTTTATTAATTATTAATATTCTTTTAATGCTGTCTTACGACCCTCTTTACATTCTTTTATTACTATTTTCAGTAGGAAGAACGTAAAAAGCAATCGAAAGAGGGAGAAGAAGAGACCATGACAGAAATCAATCGCCGTAAATTTTTAACATATGTTGGTACAGGTGTTACAGCTTTAGCTGCTACATCTGCCGGAATCAGTAATTTTGTGCCTGAGGTTGAAGCAAAAGGGACGGAAGCCGCCAATCGCTTGTTAGGTTTTAATAAAAAAGTGTCCGGATTAAAATTTAAACCAATCAAACCATCTGATGTCGATGATGTTATTCTTCCAAAAGGATTCAAATATGAAGTAGTGGCTGCTTATGGGGATAAAATTCACCCAGATGGAGACACATTCGGCTTTAACAGTGACTTTACTATGTATTTCCCAATCGATGGTTCTTCGAAACGCGGCTTACTTTGGGTGAATCATGAGTATTCAAGTGATGTATTTATAACAGGGAAGCCTGCCGCTGGGAACGGGAAATATACGGCAAAGCAAATTGAGCAAATGCTGTATGTCCAAGGCGGATCGATTATTGAAGTTGTTTGGAATCGCACTAGTGGATGGAAATTGGACGCGACCTCTAAATATGGCAGACGTATTTCTGGTTTAACAATGTTTGATGTAACAGGTCCTGCCAGAGGGTCGCAGGCTATTGATGGTGTAACACAAATCAAAGGAACATTTGCAAACTGTTCTGGAGGTAAAACGCTTTGGAATACGGTTTTATCGGCAGAAGAAAACTATGAAGCGACCTGTGAGGCAGCGGCCTTAAATGAAAATCTATATGGCTGGATTGTCGAAATTGATCCATTTAATCCTACCTTCAAGGTGCGCAAGCATACAGCCTTAGGCCGCTTCCACCATGAAAATGCCGCGATGGGCTTAACAAAGGACGGCCGTATTGTCGTGTATATGGGCGACGATAAAACAGATGCTTGTGTATACAAGTTTATTAGTAACGGAAAATACGATGCATCCCGCGGAACGGCCAATTCTGCGTTATTAGAAGATGGTACGCTTTATGCAGCCAATATGGGTTCAGGTATGTGGGTGCCATTAACTTTAGAAAATGTTCAAAAAGCAGCGAAAGATAAAAAGGAAATCCTTGAAAAGTTTAAAACGCAAGCAGATGTATTGGTTTATGCGGCTGAAGCCGCGATATTAGTTGGCGGTACTCCAACAGACCGTCCTGAGGATGTTGAAATCAGCCCATTCGATCATACGATGTATATTGCACACACAAACAATTCCAATCATGGAAATTTCCATGGCCATATTACAAGATTTATAGAAGACAATAATGATCTTGGTTCGCTGACATTTGATTATGAAATTTTCGCCGCAGGTGGAAAACAAAGTGGATTCAGTGCCCCTGATAACTTAACATTTGACTCTCAGGGAAACCTTTGGACAGTGACAGACATTTCTTCCAACAAACTGAATGACGGTATCTACAAGCACTTTAAAAATAATGGCGTGTTTGTCATACCGACCATGCCAAACAAAAAGATAAAAGAAGATGAAGTGGGAGAAGCGCACCAATTTGCTTCTGCGCCAATTGAAGCCGAAATGACTGGCCCATGCTTTACTCCGGATGAAACTACTTTATTCCTGTCTGTTCAGCATCCTGGTGAAGAAACAGCCAATATGAACAACCCGACAAGCATGTGGCCGCACCGTAAAGGAGACAACATTCCAAGGCCTGCTGTTATAGCCATTACCGGATTCTAATTCGGTGCCTGACACCGAAAAAAGACAGTTGTTCATGTGGAGAAGATGGGTGAGCGCTTTTTATGGGGGTGACTTATGCTTTCAACTATTGGGATTCCAGGATTGATTTTAATACTGGTTCTTGCCTTGATTGTTTTTGGCCCGTCTAAGCTTCCTGAGATTGGCAGGGCATTCGGAACAACCTTAAAGGAGTTTAAACGATCAACAAAGGAATTAGTTTAAGATGAGGAAAAATCAAAGGATGAAAGTCATTTAAAGACTGCAGAATAGTATATTTTTTATTTACAGAAGCCCATGGACAGAAGGGCTTCTTTATTAATGGTTTAGAAAACCCCTGGCTATGCCGGGGGTTCCAGAGAGCTTAT
>NZ_CAMLDX010000086.1 GCF_946478885.1 uncultured Bacillus sp.
CGCTCAGCTTTTTAATTTGACCTTTTGCTCTGTTTTGGTAACATCTAATATTTCTAGAAGAAATACAAATATCGGAATCCCTATAATAAGCCCCCACACCCCGAAGAAGTGTTCTGAGAATATCAGGACGATAAACGTATAAAAAATCGGTAAATTAGTCTTGGAACTCATCAGTTTTGGATTAAGAATATAAGCTTCAATCCCATGAATAACAGCCACGGTTATTAATACATACACGACTTGAATAAAACCGCCGATACTGTAGCCAATTAAGCTGAGCGGAAAAAGGGAAATAATCACTCCTGCAACCGGAATCAAGCCTAGGAAAAATATCATCATGCCCAGGCCAAATATTTGCGGAAATCCCATAATCGAAAGTGCAATAACAGAAAGGAGACTGTTAACAATTGCAATAATAAATTGTGCTTCGATGACTTTTCCAAATGTCCGGACAAACTTGCCTGCGAAAAATTCAATTTCATTATAAAAGTCGGCCAGTTTACTATCTTTAAATTGCCGTGTAAATTTGATAAGCCTAGGTTTCTCCAGCAAGAAGAACAGACTGAGAAGAAGAGCAAGCAACATCTGTAGAGCAAATTGGCTGAAATTCGTAAAATACTTCATAACAAAAGTCAATCCCTGCTCCAAATACTGAGTAATTTGATTTTTTTCCAGCAGACTGACCAAATAATTAATCAGAATGTTATCCTGCGGCTGCCGATAGAAGGCGGTAACTTGTTTGACCAGTTCCGTTATTTCAACGACGATGATGGGTAAATATTTCACGATCCCATACGACAAAAATCCTACAATCGCCATATAGGAGATAATAACCGTTAACTTTCGATTAATATGCAGCTTTTTGTATACAAGATTTACAAGCGAATTGATTAGAAAAGTGAAAATAAACGTCAGCAGAATAAAGTTAATCATACTTCTCATACTGTATATGACAAGAGCGATAAGAACAAAGATGACGAATCGCTTAAATCCTTTATTCTGAAGTATTTTTGTAAGTTCTTCCATGATCCGGACCCCTTTTTCTCTATTGGAAAACACCTTTTGATACATTTATTTTATCTAATTTTATTGAATCAGTATAGGGAAATTCACGTTTCTTTTACACCTGCCCCAGGGAAATTACAACTTTATTCCAGTATGTTATAATGTATGACAAATGCGTCATTTTATGTAAAAAGGACTAGGAGGTGTATGGAGCTGTCCTAAATACAATGTTGTCTGGTACCGCAAAACAGTATCTCATATCACTGCATACATTTTTGCACAAAATATCGGTACATTGCGGTGGTTGTCTGACACCTTATGGGATAGCCCCACCATAATTGATCATAATCAATTTGATATTAGTGGCAATCTTAATTGCATTAACTGCTTTTTTTGTAGCTACAGAATTTGCCATTGTTAAAGTAAGAAGTTCACGTATAAATCAATTAATCGAAGAAAATAAGCCTGGTGCTAAGTCGGCGAAGAATGTCATTACACATTTAGATGATTACCTCTCCGCCTGTCAGCTGGGGATTACGATTACAGCATTAGGTTTAGGGTGGCTTGGAGAACCCACTGTCGAACGGATTCTACATCCGTTGTTTCTCTCTCTCAATATTCACGAACAGCTTGCCAGTCTCCTGTCTTTTTTAATTGCCTTTAGTATGATTACATTTATTCATGTAGTGATTGGAGAGCTTGCCCCCAAAACCGTTGCGATTCAAAAAGCGGAGGAAATTACGTTGTCTTTTTCAAGGCCTTTGATTTTGTTTCATAAAGTTCTATTCCCATTCATTTGGTTACTGAATGGCTCAGCAAGACTTCTCTCAGGATTATTCGGCTTGAAGCCTGTCTCTGAAGGCGAGTTGGCCCTCTCCGAAGAAGAACTTCGCATTGTTATGTCTGAAAGCTACAAAAGCGGTGAAATTAATAAATCTGAGCTTACATACGTAAACAATATATTTGAATTCGATAACCGGATCGCAAAGGAAATAATGGTACCGCGAACCGAGATGGTTACTCTTCCTGTCGATATTTCCTTCAAAGAAGTACTCGACATAATCAAAGAAGAAAGATATACTCGTTATCCGGTTATCAACGGAGATAAGGATAATATAGAAGGAATCATTAATATCAAAGAGATTCTGACCGCATCGATCAATCATGCTGCCATTAAACCAGATAGCTCGATTGCGTCGTTTATTAAACCAGTCATCCGCGTTATTGAAACCATTCCTATTCATGATCTCTTGCTAAAAATGCAAAAAGAACGCTCTCATATAGCAATCTTACATGATGAATACGGTGGAACCGCCGGTTTAGTAACCGTTGAGGATATCATTGAAGAAATTGTCGGAGAAATTCGCGATGAGTTTGACACAGACGAGGTTGCAGATATTCGTAAGCTCGGGGATAATCATTACATCATCAGCGGGAAGGTTTTAATGGAAGATATTAATGATCTGTTTGGCACGACATTGATGGAGGAAGAAATCGATACCTTCGGCGGATGGATTTTATCGCAAAATTATAATGTAAAATTAGGCGATCAATTTAATGCCGAGGGGTATACATTTACTGTGAAAGACATGGAAGGGCATCATATCCTGTATATTGAAGCGAAAAAAGATAAAAAACAAGAAGTTCCTTAAAAGTTAAGGCTGTCCCATAAGGTGTCAGGCACTGCAAAACAGATACTACATACTGTCGTGCAGTGCCTGACCCCTTTGTTAAAACGGTGCTGTCACCCAGCACCGTTTTTTATAGTGAAGATTATATAAACTTCCGCTGAATATTTTTTCCATCATATGTGAACAGGATGGCTCTTTCATCACTTACAGTTTCCATGTGAACAATTCTTCCCCAAATCTGATAAACATAAGGAAGCACCTTTTCTAGGTATCGTAAATCCAGTTCAATTCCTTCATACCAATGCTTTAAGTATAGCTCACCATTTTTCATATAATCTCCATCATTAACTGTAATATATGGAAATCCTCCATTTACCCGTGTATTCACTAGTTGATCACGTATATTCTCCCAATTTTTATCGACAATTTTATAATCCTTGCCTTGTTTTTGAAAAAGATACATATCCTCCCTTGTCACTAAATCCTTCGTTAAATAGTTACGCAAGAAGGAGATATCCGATTCAATTTCCCGTACTTCAAATAATTTTTCCCTTCCCGAGCCTGCTACCGCTCCTCTTCGCTTCATTTCTTCGCTTGGATTATCATACCGTTCTTCTATATCTTCAAAAATCTTTAATCCTAAATAATATGGATTAATATTTGTCCGTGATGGCTGTACCACTCCTGCATTTAACTTAGCAAACTCAAGCGCTTCAGCACTCGTTAAATCCAGCTCCCTTAAAATCCGCTGGTGCCAGTATGATGCCCAGCCCTCATTCATGATTTTTGTTTCCAGTTGCGGCCAGAAATAGAGCATTTCTTCCCTCATCATCGTTAAAATATCTCGCTGCCAATCCTCTAATTCACGACTATATTGTTCAATAAACAATAATAAATCTTTTTCAGGATGTGGAGGGAATTTCTTCTTTTTTTCCGTTTTTTCCGCTGTTTTCGGTTTATCTCGTTCATCTAGTTCCCAAAGAATATCATACTGGGAGGCAGGTTTTGTATCTTCTTCTTCAAATTCTGTATCCTCTAAATTCCAGGCAAGTTTCGGCCTCATTAGGGAAGGATCAATATGTTCCTCTATAGCTAGAACAGCATCTAGAAACAGCTCAACCTTCTGTTTGCCATGAATGATTTCATACTGTCGGATTCTATCGGCCGTCGCTGCCATACTTTCGACCATGTCACGCTTCGTATTATGGAAGCGAATATTATTTTTGAAGAAATCACAGTGGGCCAGAACATGGGCAACAATCAGTTTATTTTGTATTAATGAATTGGAATCAAGCAGGAAAGCATAGCATGGATCAGAATTGATTACCAGCTCATATATCTTGGATAGTCCTAAATCATAGTGCAGTTTCATTTTGTGAAATTGTTTTCCAAAGCTCCAATGGGAGAACCTTGTCGGCATCCCATAGGCTCCAAATGTATAAATAATATCAGCCGGACAAATTTCATAGCGCATAGGATAAAAATCCAGTCCAAAACTGGATGCGACTTCTGTTATTTCCTCTATAGCATAATGAAGTGCTTTACGCTCAGCTTCATTCATCCTTGTCTCCCCCTTCATTTCCTCATATCACAATGTATGAAGAAATCGGTAGAAACATGAATCTTAACTGTCCTTTCCGCTAAAAGATACACTGTTTTCATACAGTTTGCTGCAAGTCCTCTGCATTTATTATTAGCCAATCCGTTTCATAAATCATGCTGATTGTACATGGAAATATTTAAAATGGCACATTACAAATAGTCCAACATTTACACTGCAATATTTTTTTCTTCCCGCTCAAACTAATATCAACTCCTTAGAAAAGGAGGAGAAAGGATAAGATGACGAAAGTTGATTATGATCGGGCTTTGTACTACACCTACCGTTCAGAATGGGATAACTTATTAATTCTGATGGTTCGAACCAGCGATAACTTTTTAGCCAAAAAAATTGAGCATTTTCTGCATGCCTATAACTTTGAGAAGGATTACTCCATTGTCGAGAAAAATTTATATTCCCTACTCCGATACATCGACCATGCCAACGATCAATTAGCCTACACAATGGATGAAAAACAGCCGCTTTATGTTTTACAGTAACAAAAAAGAGAATACCACCAATGACAAAACACGGTTCCAGGCTGGAACCGTGTTTTATAGATCGATGATCTTACATTGCCATGGACAGCATTATGATTTTGCTAAACGGGTCATTTTATCATTCACTAAATTCATTAACTGCTGTTCAATATGGGTTAGTTTTCCTTTGCTTTCATCCAGACTACCACTATTGACACTGAAATAGAATTTCACCTTTGGTTCTGTTCCTGACGGTCTTAAGCATATCCAGGAACCATCCTCCAAATAATATTTCAGAACATTTGATCTTGGTAATAATATCGCTTGAACTGTACCATCTGCATCTGTCCGCTTACTGGTTAAATAATCTTCCACAGCCTTTACCTTTAATCCGCCAATCTCCTTAAGCGGGTTCTCCCTGAAGGATGCAAGGGTTTTTTGAATCAGCTCTGCGCCGTCCTTTCCTTTTAATGTTAAAGAACGAAGTCCTTCGAGAAAATAACCGTATTGTTTATAAATTTCCATTAATGCATCATAAAGACTCATTCCTTTTTTCTTATAAAAGGCACTAACTTCCGTTCCCATTAATGCGGCCTGTACTGCGTCTTTATCGCGGACAAAATCACCAATTAAATAACCATAGCTTTCTTCATATCCGAATAGAAATTTATATTCACCTGTATTTTCAAATTCTTTAATTTTTTCACCTATAAATTTAAATCCTGTTAAAACATCTATTGTGTGAACATTGAAAGAATCAGCAATTTTCCGACCCAATTCGCTTGTTACAATTGTTTTTAACATAACACCATTTCTTGGCAATGTTCCCTTAGCCTGCTTTTGCGATAAAATATAATGAAGCAGAATCGCACCGGTTTGGTTGCCGGTTAAAACAACATACTCTCCCTCGTTATTTTTAACAGCAATTCCTAGACGATCCGCATCGGGATCTGTTGCAATCAGAAGATCAGCACCCAGCCTGCTTCCCTCCTTCATTGCTAATGCAAAGGCTGCAGCCTCCTCAGGATTCGGGCTTTTAACGGTAGAAAACTCCGGATCAGGAAGCTCTTGTTCTTCTACCACTGTGACATAACGGTATTTTAATGCCTTTAACCCATTCCGAACGGGTATATTGCCTGTACCATGCAAAGGGGTATAGACAACCTTTACATCCACTTCATCTGCTAATGTCGGATTTTCTGAAATGGTCATTAACTTTTCTATGTAAGCCTGGTCAACTTCCGGACCGATTATTTTAATTAATCCTTTTTCTTTCAATACCTCTTCACTCTCGACAACAATAAGCAATTCATTTTCAATTTCATTTACTTCTTTTATGATCACATCCGCTGCCTCAGGAGGCAGTTGACCGCCGTCAGCTCCGTATACTTTATAGCCGTTATACTCAGGAGGATTGTGGCTTGCTGTAATCACAATGCCGGAAAATGCCTGTAAGTATCGTACCGCAAAAGAAAGCTCAGGTGTAGGACGTAATGAATCAAACACATAGGTTTGAATTCCATTTGTTGCTAATGTTTTTGCCGCTTCCATGGCAAATTCGGGAGAAAAATGACGGGAATCATAAGCAATGACTACTCCTCGTTTTTCAGCCTCCAGACCATTACTGTTAATATAAGCAGCGAGACCTGCAGATGCTTTTCGAACTGTGTATAAATTCATCCTATTCGTTCCGGCGCCCATTTCCCCGCGCATCCCGCCTGTTCCAAATTCCAAGTCTTTATAAAAAGCTTCTTCGAGGCTTTTTTCATTAGAGGAGATTTTGTTTAATTGATCCTTTACTATTGAATCTAATAATTCATACTGCAGCCATCTGTCTGCCTTTTTTCTCCAACTCATTTATATATAACCTCCTGTACATTACACGATCGCAAAAAAGACCGCTGGTTTGAATAAAATATTACCTTAAAATAGAAAATTATTAAAGCTTCGTCCTCTTATTGTATTAAAAATATAACAAATTTCCATCGGTATCAACTGCCTGCCTATAATCATTTAGATTGTTCTATAATTGCAATCCTTATTATAATAAAAGGATATTATTTACACTATTACCATCCCCGTTTATAATGCAAGTAAATGAATAACATCGTGAATGACGATATTTCAAAAGGAGCTTTATATGAAAAATATGCAAAAAGATTTACGGGATTCATTGCTTTTTACCGCATGGGCAGCATCGGTCATCGCCATGTTTGGAAGCTTGTTTTTCTCGGAAATTCGTCAATTTGAACCATGCGAACTCTGCTGGTATCAGCGAATTCTCATGTATCCCTTGACCGTTCTTTTAGGAATAGCTGTCGTGAAAAAGGACTATAAAATCTCCATCTATTCCATGGTTTTATCGATCATTGGCGGAGGAATTTCTTTGTACCATTATTTAATACAAAAGGTTCCCTTCATCTCTGAAACAGCCCCTGCCTGCGGTAGGATTCCATGTACGGGTCAGTACATCAATTGGGTTGGTTTTATTACTATTCCTTTTTTAGCGCTAGTAGCTTTTATTACAATCTTTATTTGCAGTCTTTTGATATGGAAACGCTCTAAGGAGGAAAAATAATTTGAAAAAGGTTCTGATATTTTTAGGAATTGTGGTTGTATTATTTGTGGCCCTTGCTGTTTTAACAAATATGCAGCATAAAGAAAAGGCAGAGGACAATCCCTATGGAAAAAAATCTCTTTATGCGGCCACAGTAGATTTACTTGATGATGAATATTATCAAAACATTATCCTGCCTGACGAATTGGAAGAAAAACTGGCTGATCAAGATGATGTCACCGTTTATTTCTTTCAATCCGATTGTGGATTTTGCAAACAGGCAACACCCATTATTGCCCCAATGGCAGAAGAAATGGGGATTAATCTGGTTCAATATAATCTGTTGGAATTTAAAGCAGGCTGGGATGAGTACCATATAGAAGGCACTCCGACTATCGTTCAATTTAAAGACGGAAAAGAAGCTGCCAGAATTGAAGATCTTCAGGATGAAGAAACATATCGTCAGTGGTTTGCCGAGAACAGTCAGTAAAAGTAAAAATACCTTGTCCAGCGTGGGACTCTTAAGTTAAGTATGCTCAGCTCCGACTCAGACACTAATCTAAATTCAGAAATACGATTAAAAAAGACAGACAAGTGCGGGGGGCACCTCTTTAGTGTCCTTCCACTTGTCTGTCTTTTCATATTAATATTTGATTTGCCGGCTTTATATAAATGCTGAATTCATCCTCTTTTTCAGATTTTGATGCCTCAAACTGCTCATATCCAAACGGAAAATATAAGCCATACTCCTCTAAAATGGCAACATTTTTGTAAAAGGTATCCATATATTGTCCATCTAAGTTTTCCGTTTCAAGGATTGCTATTAATGTCTGTAGGCTTGCAATTACCTGATAAGCATCTTTTAATGTTCCAAACTGTTCAAAATGGCTCTTGGACATACCTAGTACTTTTAGCCTTTCATATTTTTGAATATCCCCATCAGAAAAATATGCCGGAAAAATATCAGTATAAAAATGATTGATTAATTCCTTTATTTTTTCTTCTTGACCAGTTGTTGGAGCAAAAACCACTTTCACACTAAACCCACCTTTGTACAATCTGTTCGTATCATAGATATACATAGAATAGCATATTATCTTGTGATAAGATGATGGTAATTAATTGAAGGCTGGTTCTGTCTGCAAATGGACAAAACGGCTGACTAAATCGGTTATTTTGTACAGATGTATGAAATAGAGGAAAAGCAATGACAATAGGAGAAAAGCATGATTCAAACAAAACGTACTGGAGAATGGTTCGAAATCAAAATTCCTGATAAATGGGCTGGTCTAACACTTGAAAGACTGTTTCGCGATATTTGGCATGCCCCAAAAAAGCAAACTCATATGCTAAGAATGGAAAAAGGAGTAACACTTAATGGACAAGCAGCTAATTGGACCGCATCCTTAAATAAGGGCGACTGGATCCAAATCCGTTTTTTTACTAAAGCGGATTTTGGCGTAATTCCCGCCTCCTATGATCTCTCCATTTTGTATGAAGATGATCATCTGATCGTCGTTAACAAGCCCGCTGGAATGGATACACACCCCAATGTCCCTGAACAGAAAAATACACTTGCAAATGCAGTAGCCTTTTATCTTCAATCAAAGGGGGAGTTTAGACAGGTCAAGCATGTTCACCGACTAGACCGCAATACAACCGGGGCTGTTTTGTTTGCAAAGCATCCCTTTATTGGCGCGCTGCTGGATGTGATGCTGGAAAAAAGACAAATTAAACGGACATATGTTGCCATTGTTCATGGAATTTTATCTAAAAAAGAAGGCACCATCAATGAACCTATCGGCAAAGACCGCCACCATCCTGTTAGAAGAAGGATTTCCTCTGGGGGTCAGTCTGCGGTCACTCATTATCAAATAATAAAGACTGACCAAAAGCGGAAGTTAACGGTCATAAAATGCCAGCTTGCAACCGGCAGAACACATCAAATACGGGTTCATTTCAGCTTTATAGGACACCCACTGGCCGGGGATACTCTTTATGGAGGAAAACCGATTGTTGCCAGACAAGCCTTACATGCTGTAAAACTGGAATTCACACACCCATTCACAGAGAGACCCATTACTTGTTTTGCATCATTTCTGGACCACCCGATCATTTTTACAGATATACATCCAGAATTGATTTAAGCCAATAAGGTTATCCCATAAGGTGTTAGACACCCATAGTTGATCTATATCCAGTGCAGATGCAAAGTGATACTAGATACGATTTTGTGGTGTCTGGCACCTTTACTTTTGGAACAGTTTCCTTTTTAGGATAAGCAGTCACTGTTCATTTCCTCTTCAACAATCTAGGCGTCTTTACAATGATGTATTGAACCCCTCATGACTAAAGTCGCGAGTATTCTCGGCTATTTGATAAAAATGAAAAAATATTGTCATTTTACCGGAACAGACTTTTTTTCTGTCTTCTTAAATCAGGAGAGAATTGCTATATCAAAATAATTAAATAAAGCGAGTTAAGACAAAAATAAAGACGTAAACCATTCATTAACTATATTGATAGCACAAGACTGTTAATATTAAGATTATGTAAATTTTTGATTCAAAAACTTTTACATTCGACATTTTTCGATTAAAATTAATTCGTTTGGTTTTACTTTGGATGATAAAATTTTTGGAGGTAACAAAATGGTTTTCAAAAAGAAGGACAAGTTTGCAATATTGTTGCATAACATTTCGTCAAATCTGCAAGAGGCAGCCAATTTTTTTGCTGATTACCGGTTACAAAACGTAAGTGATTTAAAAATTTTCTCCGAAACAATGAAGGAATATGAAACTAAAGGAGATACATTTGTCCATGAGGTAATTAAGGAATTAAATAATGCCTTTATCACTCCAATTGAGCGGGAAGATATTTTATCTTTAACGATTAGCATGGATGATGTGCTGGATGGACTTGAACACACTTCCGCCTTGTTTGAAATGTACAACATTATCGATGCAGATGATTTCATGCTAAAATTTTCTGAGGCTCTCAAGGGTTGTGCCAATGAAATTCAGGATGCTGTAGTGCTTTTGTCGACAAAAAAATTGCTGCACATCCGTGAACACGCCATAAAGATTAAGGATTATGAATCAAAATGTGACGGTATTCAAAGACAATCCATTAAACACCTGTTCTCTGTGGAAAAAGATCCAATTAAAATCATTCAATACAAAGAGATTTATGAAAATCTTGAAAACATAGCAGACTACTGTCAAAACGTTGCCAATACATTAGAAACCATCATCATGAAAAATGCATAAGGGGATATAACAAATGGACTCACTTTTTCTTTTAACCATTTTAATTGTCATTTGTGCCCTAGCATTTGATTTTATCAACGGCTTCCATGATACTGCGAACGCCATCGCAACTTCTGTCTCAACTAAGGCATTGAAACCTCGGCATGCCATCTTGATGGCTGCTACAATGAACTTTGTCGGTGCTATGACATTTACTGGTGTCGCAAAAACCATCACAAAGGATATCGTTGACCCGTTTACATTACCTAACGGATCTGTTGTGATCCTGGCTGCACTTTTGGCAGCTATTGCATGGAATTTAATCACTTGGTATTACGGGATCCCAAGCAGCTCATCACATGCAATTATTGGTGCAATTGCAGGGGCGGCAATCGTTTCTGCCGGAGCTGATTCATTAAATTATTCAGGCTTTATCAAGATCATTGAGGCTCTACTTGTTTCTCCTATTCTTGCCTTTTTAGTAGGTTATATCGTATACAGCATTTTTAAAGTGATTTTTAAACATAATAATTTAGCCAAAACTAACAAAGGCTTTCGTATCTTCCAAATCTTCACTGCGGCTTTACAATCGTATTCACACGGAACCAATGATGCGCAGAAAGCGATGGGGATTATTACAATGGCGTTAATTGCCAGCGGCCATCTTCCTTCAAATGAAGTGCCCATTTGGGTTCAGTTTGCCTGTGCAACTGCCATGGGACTTGGAACATCCATCGGCGGCTGGAAGATCATCAAAACAGTCGGCGGCAATATTATGAAAATCCGACCTGTCAACGGAGTAGCAGCAGACCTAACAGGCGCTTTGATTATTTTCATAGCCACTTTTATTCACTTGCCAGTTAGTACAACCCATGTTATCTCATCTTCTATTATGGGTGTCGGCGCTTCCCACCGCTTAAAAGGAGTGAAATGGGGTACGGCACAACGTATGATTATAACTTGGGTCATTACACTACCAATAGCGGCAACCTTGTCAGGACTATTTTATTTATTGTTAAATCTATTCTTTTAATAATTTCATTTAAGGATGTTTCAAAAACACAGGTACTCGTGACCCCTTTTTTTGAAGCAGCCTTATTTTTATCTTTTTAACTATACATTCCCCGCAATATTTCCCAGTTCAAATAATTTTTTTCCATTCATGATTCGAAACCTTTTTTACAAAATAAAGATGTACGGCAATAGGCCGACAAATTTTCAGCTGGAGGTTTTAAAAAAATGCAGCAAACACTTAACCCAACCGATAATACCCAGCCATTGATGAATACAACGCAGGCCACTGATACATTGCATGGCGGTCATGAACTAATGGATGTCCATGAAGTATTGAGCTGTTTAGTCTCAACTTTGGATCAATATCTGTTATACCAACAACATATTAAGGATTCTAAACTACAAGACATCCTGAACCGTCAGCATCAATTTATCCTTGATAACTACAATATCCTATGTGAGTGTTTTAAATCCGGAAAAAACCCTTCCCACCATACGACAAGATATACCATGAATCAAAGTAATGATGTCGTATACGGATTAAAGAGCGGACAGCCTAAGAAGCCCCATACTAATGCAGCCGAAACGAGCGACCAATGTATTTCAAATTATATGATGGGGCTGTTAAAATCAGGATCCGGAGCCATGACTACAGCTGCACTTGAGGTGACCAACCCTGTCGTCCGCAGAGTGATTGCTGATTCTGTTCCGAACTTTATTGAAATGGCATATGAAATTTTCCAATATCAAAATAAACAGGGGTATTATCAAGTAGCACGCTTAGATCAGCAAGATATGCAGCAGCTTATTAACAGCTATGCACCATCTGCTGGACAACAGCTTCAGTAAGCCCTATTTAATAAAGAGTTGTCTGACTACGCATAGGAATACAAATAACCTGTTTTTTGGGATATTTCTCCAGCGAAGTCAGACCTCTCTTTATACCTAGACTTTTTAAACATATGTATGAAGATGGGCAGATCACGATTAATCTTCAGCAATAATTTGTTGAAAAATTAGATCATTATACCAATATAAACATCTGTGACAATGAATCCGGCCTGATTTCCCGTATATATACCTGAATTACTAGCTCATTCCTGCTATGCAAAGTTCGCTGTTGGAAGAACATTTATGTTAAGATGAAATGGCTAGTTTACAATATTCCGCATTAAATGGAGGCATTGTGCAAATGAAAAATACACCAAAGTTTCTGGGGTTTATTGGTACATACACAAAAGGAGACAGTCAAGGAATTTATTCCTTTATCTTTAATACAGCAACCGGACAGATTGAAAAAATAAAGACCGCAGCAAGGTTAAATAATCCCACTTTTTTAAGTATCGCAAGAGACAACCGTTTCCTCTACAGCGTGGTTCAGGACGGAAGTGAAGGCGGTGTAGCTGCTTTTTCGCTCAACAGCGCCTCAGGTGAACTCCTGCCGTTAAACAGGCAGACAACAGCTGGTCCCCAGCCAAGCCATCTTCAACTCGACAGCAAACAACAATACTTGCTTACTGCTAATTATCATAAAGGAACGGTTGCGGCCTATACAATAGATGCTGAAAGCGGACAAGTGAACAGCCAGGCTTCTCTCATCCAACATAATGGAGCATCTCCCTCTCAGACTCCACATCCCCATTATGCTTCCTTCACACCAGATGAAAAGTATGTTGCTGTAGTGGATTTGGGAATTGACCAGGTGCTAACCTATGAAATCAGGGGCAATAACTTGCATAAAGTCAGCCATTTAGAGCTAAAGCACGGCTGTGGTCCGAGACATCTTGATTTCCATCCAAACGGAAAATTCGCTTACCTTATGACAGAATACAGTTCAGAGGTAATTGCTTTAAACTATCATGCAGAAAACGGAACCTTTTCCGTGCTGCAGACCATATTGGCTATTCCTGCAGATTTTACTGGAAATAATCAAGGGAGTGCCATTCACACTACCTCCGATGGTCGCTTTATTTATGCCGCAAATCGCGGACATAACAGCATGGCTGTTTTTGCAGTCGATCCAACAAGTGGAAGGCTTTCCTTGGTTGAGCATGTGACCTCTGCCGGAAATTGGCCGCGCGATTTCTCCTTAGATCCATCAGAACAATATATCATCGGGTCGAATCAGGAGTCAGGAAATCTTGTGATCTACAAAAGAAACCCTGAAACCGGAAGACTGGTCCTCCTCCAATCTGACATTAAGGTCCCACATCCCGTTTGTATTAAGTTTGTGCAGCAGCCTTTTTAGAACAAAAAAAGCGATAGGGTTCGACCTATCACCTTTTATGCATAAAGCTTATCGTCTTGTTCTTTTTGAAAGAAACTCTTCATTGCATGAAACACATCGATCTTTTGTTTAAGAATATAATATTTAAAGTGGTCATTTTTAATGTTTTTGTAAGCGGACATTAAAGTGGAATGTCTATTGTACTGATTAACTTCTCCGTAGCCAAACATATTTGAAACCTTAATTAACTCCTCGACAAGCTTCACGCAGCGCGCATTATCAGAGGTCAAATTATCGCCATCTGAAAAATGAAACGGGTAAATATTAAATTTATCCGGATGATATTTTTGCTCGATAAGCTCCAATGCTTTACGATAGGCAGATGAACAAATGGTTCCGCCGCTTTCACCCCTTGAAAAGAAATCCTCTTCCGAAACAACCTTTGCTTCTGTATGATGGGCAATAAATTCAATCTCAACCGTTTCATATTTTGAACGTAGAAATCGGGTCATCCAAAAGAAGAAGCTACGCGCCATATATTTTTCCCAAATTCCCATCGAACCGCTTGTATCCATCATCGCAAGCACTACTGCTTTTGAATCAGGTTTAACAATTTCGTTCCATGTCTTAAATTTCAAGTCTTCTTTGTGTATTGGATGAAATTTTGGCTTGCCCTTCATAGCATGTCGTTTGAAGGCGGTCATCATTGTTCTTTTCTTATCAATATTCCCCATTAAACCTGTCTTGCGGATATCATTAAATTCAATGTCTTCCACGAGATGCTCCTGCTGTTCTTTCCGTTTCAAATTAGGAAGCTCTAATTGTTTGAACAGCGCTTCCTCGATCTCCATTAACGAAACCTCTGCCTCAAAATAATCTTCACCCGGCTGATCTCCTGCCCCTTGCCCTTTTCCAGGACCTTTCCTTCCATCAGCTCCATCACGAGCTACCACATCTCCTACCCTACTCTCCCCGTCGCCTTGGCCAACATGCTTATTCTTGTCATAATTATAACGAATCTTATATTCGTCCAGAGAACGAATCGGAATTTTCACCACTTCACGACCGTTTGACA
>NZ_CAMLDX010000087.1 GCF_946478885.1 uncultured Bacillus sp.
AAAATTAACTGTTAAGAAACAAGAACAAAATAACGTTATCGAGGGATTAAAAGAAAAGGAAAGGATGGTCAAGGCTGATCTTAGCAGGTTAGAAGTAGAAAAAGCAGGGTTGATTAACAATGCAGTACAGAGCAGTATGACAAACACTAATCAACAACAGACAGGAAGTAATACTAATAATGTTAAGGTAGACCAATCTGCAGACAAAGGATTATTTATTTGGCCGACAATAGGTGGTTATATTTCAACTTACCAGGGAATGCGGTGGGGAGAATTCCACAAAGGAATTGATATTGCAAGACCTGCAGATTACTCGATCTTAGCTGCAAGCAGTGGAACCGTTACATATGCCGGTTGGATTAACGGCTATGGGAATACCATTAAAATTAGTCATGATAATGGATATTCAACTCAATATGCTCATTTAGCTTCAATTAATGAATCATCTGGGCAATCTGTTTCACAAGGAAGTAAAATTGGAGTAATGGGTTCGACAGGATTTTCAACAGGAGTTCATCTTGATTTTGAAGTTTATAAAAATGGGAGACTATTAAATCCAATGGATGTTCTTCCCAAACGATAAAGAAGAAAAGAACGGCGTCTGTAAAGAATTCAAAAAAGTGGATCATAGAGAAGTTCAAACAAGTGGTACTGATCCGAGGTTTATAATAATAGAAAGTTACTGATACAACCGAGACGGTAAAAACAGAATTACATAAGACTGAGGCAGCCGATTTAAACGGCTGCCTCAGTTTATTACCGTAAAAGTTTGGTTGTTACTCAGGTTTATTATTAGCGTTTGGATCTGGTGTAAAGTTTGGTTGATATCCATCATATTTGATTACATCCACCATTCCTGCTGTAGCATGGTGTAAATCATGACAGTGGAACAGCCAATTACCTGGGTTATCAGCTTCAAAAGCGACAATGTATTCATCACCAGGCTCTAAACTGATGGTATCTTTTATAATTGGTGAACCTTCCACCGGCTGTCCATTTTTACTTAATACTTGAAACGAATGCCCATGTAAATGCATTGGGTGATTAACACCGGCTGGTGAATTATTCATTAACTTTACCTTTACCAAATCCCCTTTTTTGATATTTAATCCAGCTGTTTCAGGGAAGGATTTCCCATTGATTGTCCAAACATTGTCTGTGTTATTTCCGTTCAGATCCATTGTATACTCAACGTCATACTCCTGATCTAAAGTGAATTTCCCAGTTTTTGTGCCTCCGTAATTAATATAGGAGAATATAGGTAATTTCTCACTTGGGTTGGATTGATCCTTTGTTTCATGATTTCCTTCATATTGAATCAATGTTTTCATACCTTTTGTACCTTCTGCGTCCCCATGCTCCTCAAGATACCATTCACCAGGATTATTAGCAGTGAACTCAATATCATAACGCTCGCCTGGAGCTATTGAGATTAACTGGTCTTTTATTTCCTTAGGTTCATTTATATCCTGGCCATCAACTGCGACAACCTTAAAGTCATGACCGTGAAGGTGAATGTTATGAGATAAATAGCCGACATTGACTAAACGGATCCGGACTTTTTCCCCTTCTTTTACTTTTAACGGTTCAATAGCATCTCCGCTTTTTCCGTTAATGGTATAAATATCGTAAGCAGACATATCATGTCCCATACCTTGGCTGCTCTGGCTGTTTTCTTGAGTATCTGAACCAGAACCGTGGTTCATCCCGCTATGATCCATTCCATCCATATCATTCATCGGCATATTATTTTTTACTGATTCGCTCATCCACTCATCCAGCATGAGAGTATAATCCCGATCATATGTTTTTTCCTTTGGCTCTACGATAAAAGAACCATAAAGCCCCATATCCATCTGGTTTACTGCATTTTGGTGAGTATGGTACATATAGGTACCAGGGACTGTCGGAGTAAATTCATACGTAAAGCTTTCACCAGGCTGGACCGCGTTTTGTGTTACGCCGGGAATACCATCCATTTCATTTGGAACGGTAATACCATGCCAGTGAAGAGATGCAGGCTCAGGCAATTCGTTTTTGAATGTGATTTTAACCTTTTCCCCTTCCTTGACGCGGATTTGTGAACCGGGAACAGAACCGTTAAATGTCCATGCATCAACCGTTACTTCACTGTTTAATTGATGGGAAGCTTCTTTCGCAATAATTGTAATTTTATTTCCTGATAGTGTTTGCATATTAGTGGTTTGAAGTCCGTCTACTTGGTCTACTTGGGCTGCTTGTTCTTCTGTTTTCCCCTGATTGCCTTTGGTTTCATCTGTATTTCCGGCATCATTAGAGGAACAAGCTGCCAGAATGAGGGCACTAAATGCTAGTAAGGCAGTTAATTTAAATTTCATTTGAATACCTCCATATGTTCATATGTTATTGTCATAAAGCAGTATAAAAGAAAATAATGCAGAAACTATGGAGTTTATTGATGAATTTATAAAAATAAACGATAAAAATCACTTTGTTTATAAAAACTAAGGTAAAAAAACAATAATTCACAAAAAGTTTAAAAAGTCCCTCTTGATTAATTATGATGTTATTTTTATCTGCCACCGATAGTCAAATATGGATTTGCAAACTATCTGCATACTTATATAATATGGTACTTTTGAACGAAGCTTGGCAGACACCTGAAGGAGAAATGGAAATTACCTATAAGGAGCATTCTGTAATAATTACTGAATATGATAAGCAAAATATTTATTTTAATGATCCAATAAGCGGTATAAAAAACAGAGCTGCTTTAAAAGAGGAATTTATTGAAGCTTGGGAGCAAATGGGAAGACAAGCCGTTACTTTTAAAACTAAATGAGCGATGAAAGAAAAATATATTACTTGAATAATAGAAAAATGAAAATAAATACGAAGAGACATTTATTTTCTTAAAAAGGAGAGAAAGCAATGTATGAATTTTTCAGCCAAATAAGCTATACCTTAAGCCAGCCTTTTCTAACAATGGTGAATGGTATGGAAGGGATACCTCTTCTTTTTGCCCTGCTGCTCGGTATTATCGGTGCCTTGGCTCCATGCCAATTTACCGGGAATCTAGGTGCCATTATGGTTTATGGAAATAAGTCATTGCAAGACAGGATTGCTTGGAATGAAATTCTGTTTTTTATTCTAGGGAAAATGATTGTATTCTCTTTATTCGGTTTGATTGTATGGAAGTTAGGAAGTGAAGTTAAATCAACCCTTTCACTTTATTTTCCGTGGTTTAGAAAAATTGTGGGACCAATCCTAATTCTTATTGGTCTATTTATGCTTGGTATTTTTAAAATCTATAAATCATTTTCATTCGGCAGCATACCCGAAAAACTAATGAAAAAGGGAAAACTAGGGGCATTTTTTATGGGAGTAAGCTTTACGCTCGGATTCTGTCCTACTATGTTTGTCTTGTTTTTTGTGACATTGATGCCGTTGTCTCTATCTGTCTCTTATGGAGCAGTCCTGCCTATTATCTTTGCTTTAGGGACTTCATTGCCGTTAATCTTGGCTATATTCCTGATAGGGTACTTTGGTCTAAGTGGTAAGTTCATGAAAAAGAAAGGGAGAAAGATAGATTTGATTGTTCAAAGAACTGCAGGAATTATTATGATTGTTTTGGGAGTACTAGATACGATCACTTATTGGACATTATAATAGTATTTCAAAATTGTTTAAAAAAATAATTTGAACTAATAAGAGCTTTAAGCAATTGGGTTGTATCTAGTTATCGAATGTTTGTACATTTCCATATACCAATCAAAAGGTCGATTTCTTCGCTCAAAAAGAAATCGACTTTTTTTATGTATTTTAAATTCTTGCCTAGCTATTTAAATAAAGCCACAAAAAAATTGATAAATTCTGTATGTTCAAATAAAATATTAATACCCATTAAAACTAAAATAGCCCCACCTGCTAGTTCTGCTTTTGATTTATATTTTAATCCGAATACATTTCCGATTTTTACCCCAAAAAAAGACAATACAAATGTAACAATTCCAATAAATAAAATGGCTGGAACAATTCGTACTTCTAGAAATGCAAAACTTACTCCAATTGCAAGAGCATCCACACTTGTGGAAAAAGCCAAAACTGACATTTTTTTGAAACTTAAAGGGTAATCTGTAGAGTTGTATTCTTCATCTTTACATTCCTTTTTTCTTGATTCTCTAATCATATTAACACCAATAAGCCCTAGTAATGCAAATGCGACCCAATGATCTATACTTACTATCTGATCTTTGAACTGTACTCCAAGAAAGTAACCGATCAATGGCATCCCTGCTTGAAATAGACCAAAATATAAACCTACGACAATAGCCATTTTTATATTAAACTTTCTCAAAGATAATCCTTTACAAACCGCCGCTGCAAACGCATCCATTGATAAACCTATAGATATAAAAAACAACTCTACAAATGCCAAATTTAGCTCTCCCTGTCTTATGAAGTTCTCTATATTATTCTTTGGTTCTATGAAATCTGTAAAATTTTTCTTAGACCATTAAAATCGTATCATGGATGATTTGAGTGGGTCTATAGCAATCTTTTTTGATAAATCTATAATAATTTACTATATAAAAATAATTTGCATGATAGAAACATATATAATTACAGTGGAAACATTCAATACTAGCATCGATTTCTTTCTCCTAAAAAAAATTCTTAAGTTATTCTCATATTCATCCAACCCATTGTGCATACTCCTTTCTATGTAATTTTGATAATAATGTGAGTGTTAACAATGAATGTGGAGATTTCGTGGATCCACACAAAGTTCACAATTGAGTCTTCAAAAGAAAATAAACACTTCTTTCTCTATAAAATATTGATAATTTATCTTTATAGTTACGGTGAAAGAAAAAGAATTTGACAAACAGAGTGTAGAAAGGAAATGAGGGAAATAGATGAAACCCATGTTTAGCATCGGACCATTAACCTTTTATTTTTTTGGTTTAATGATCGCTATAGGAGCATTTGTCGGAATTTATCTTTTGACTAGAGAGGCTAAACGACAAGGGCTGGATCATAAAGTCATAATGGATGGCGCCATGTATTCATTAATCGGCGGGATCATAGGAGCACGGATTGTTTATATATTCATTTATAATCCTTCTTACTATTTTTCAAGCCCTATAAAAATATTTGCCATTCATGAGGGCGGGCTTTCTATTCACGGTGGAATATTAGGAGGATTATTAGTAGGTTATTGGTTTTTGAAACGACATAAGATACCTATTTGGAAAACATTGGATATTGCAGCCCCGTCATTTATACTTGCCCAGGGAATAAGCAGGATTGGTTGTGATGTATTCGGCAGCCCAATTTCTAATGCCTTACCGTGGGGAATGGAGGTTAATGGGGAATACCTGCATCCTTCTCAAGCATATGAATTTTTACTCGATTATTTGTTATTTGGATATTTATGGTTACGTTTGAAAAAGCCATCTTATTCAGGACAAGTTTTCATACATTATCTAATCGGATTTATGCTTATCCGTGGTATCGTGGAATTTTCAAGAGTAACCCCAATGGTATTTGGTCCCTTTAGCGTAAGTCATATAATGAGTTTAATTGGGATCTTAATCGGGATTATCCTAATAAAATACCGAAAACAGAAGGGATTAATCAGTAAGCAAGAAGTGATTAAAAAGAGTGATTACACTAAAACTGCATTATTCGTAATTGTGGTAATGGTTGTTTCCCTACTAATCTATTACTTGGTTCAAGGATAATGTTCCTTTTTTTTCAATAGTAAAATTCTTAAGTTATTCTCAGATTCATTTCAGCTGTTATTAAGAAAACAGGCTTAGAATAAATTTAGATAAAATTAGATTTTGGAGGAGAGATAATATGCTATTTGGTAATAAAGTAAAAGAAAAAGACCCAGTTTGTGGTATGAAGATTAGAGTACACGACTCGACGCTGCGATTCAACTATAAAGATACTGAATATTACTTCTGTTCTTCTGATTGTCTTGAACAGTTCCAAAATGATCCTGGAAAGTATGTTGCTGAATCAGATGACTGCTGCCAAAAAGGGGAACATGAGCACCATCAACATCAGGAGCATTGTTGTCAAGGACATGGCGATCATCAGCATTGATAAATACAGAACTGGATTATCCCTTTATAAAATCGCCTGATTAATTCAGGCGATTTTAGTTTAAACAAATATAAAGATACTAAAATTTATAGAATAACTAACTTAAATGTCACTTAGTTTAACAAGAACTGGAGAGATAGTTATGAAAAAAGGAAAGGTAAAAAAGGATTCATTAGAATTGGCGTTTGTATTGATTGTGATTGCAGCCATAATTCCTAAGATCATAATGCAATAAACCATCTAAAACATGAATTGCATCTTTTATTATGAAATAGAAGTTGTTATACTATTATTAACCAATGGTCAATAAAGGAGTTATAAATGATGTCCCCTCGTAAAACAACTTCTCAAGAGCTGACAAAAGAAATAATTTTACAGAAAGCACGAACTCAGTTTGTTGAAAAAGGATTTCAACAAGTTTCAATGCGCAGTATAGCAAAGCAACTGGGCTGTAGCCATGGAGCAATCTATTACCATTTTAAAAATAAAGCTGAACTGTTTTATGCGATTGTAGAAGATGATTTTTCTAAACTGAACAATCGGTTAGAAGAAACCATTCATGAATCTGAAGATGATTCAACAAAGCTTTATAATATACTTATTCGCTTTATTGAATTTGGATTAAACCATCAGAGTCAGTATGAAATCATGTTTCTGATAAGAAATACAGAGGTAGATAGTCTATCACAAGTAGCAGCCAATCACAGTTATCAAAAGTTTGCTCAAACGGTCCAATCTTTGTCAAAGAAAAAACTTGAGATCATAGACGTGTGGTCCGCATTTTTAGCGTTACATGGCTTTGTATCTCATTATCGTGGCTATGTTGGTAATTTTGAAGAAGCGAAGTTGGCGGCTAAATCACACGTGAATTTCATCATAAAAGGTTTAAATGGATAGAACAGCTCTAAATCATTTTGCAGGTTTAGAGCTTGCATATATTTTTTTAGCAATAATTGACCAGTGGTCAATTATAAAGGAAGGGTGTTATTAATGAAGAAAGCATTAGTATTAGGTGCAACAGGTGGAATAGGTTATGCATTAGTTCGTGAGTTAGTTGATCGAGGTGTGGAAGTAGTTGCATTTTCAAGAAGAAAAGAAAGGTTAGATGTTCTTTATCAGAAGGAATCAAAGGTATCCATATTTTCAGGGGATGCATTAGTGGAAAAGGATGTAATCGAGGCAGCTGATGGTGTAGATGTAATCTTTCATGCAGTGAGCTTTCCTTATCAAGAATGGAGGGAGAAACATCCTTTGTGCATGGAGATAATAATCCGTGCCGCAGAAAAGCAACAAGCAAAAATTGCACTAGTGGATAATATTTATGCTTATGGAATACAATCCAAAATAGAAGTAAATGAAGATACAAGGAAGGAGCCACATACAAAAAAGGGGAAAATCCGTCTCGCAATGGAAAATAGGTTAAAAAGAAGTAATTCACCTTATTTGATTGTGCATATGCCTGATTTATATGGACCAAATGCGGAAAATACAATCCTTCATGAAACACTAAAAAACGTGGTCCTAAATAAATCCGCGAACTTCGTTGGTAACACAAAGGTGGCTCGAGAGTTTATTTTTACGTTGGACGGTGCAAAGGCAATGGTGGAATTAGCTTCACGAGAGGATACGTACAATCAAAATTGGAATATTCCATCTGCACATCCAATAACCGGCGAAGAAATTATTGAGATATTACGTAAGGAATTTGGATATAAAAAGTCGATCAGAACTGTGTCAAAAACAATGATTCAATTTATCGGAATATTTCAACCGTTTATGAGGGAGATGGTAGAGATGATGTACTTGACAGAGGACCCCGTAATCTTGAGTGGTAAGAAGTACGAAGCGAAAATAGGTTCTATACCACAAACGCCGTATAAAGAAGGGATTAAGAAAACATTAAATTGGATGAATGAGAAGCTATAAGGGATAATTCTTAATGTGTAAGGTTGTAATTTCGTGAGTTTTAAGGCACATTATTTTTTATTAAATTATTCAACATTGGGCGCTTGAACGGAGCTTGAAAAAGCCTAATTTCTCAGCATTTATATTGAGAAATTAGGCTTTTTAATATGGGAATTTCCTTAACGTTGTAAATCCGCCTTTTCCTGACGCTACCCCAGTTTAGACTTTCTTATCTTTGAACAGTACAAAAAAGGTGACGAGCGACACAAAAGTCCTTAAAAACTCGTAAAACATTAAGAAATACTTTAAATGGATCACCTAATCGACAATACGGCAAAAGGGTTTATGCTTCACCCCATAACGAACCATCACCAATAAATAAGAACCAGCCTGTGAAAATAGGAAGAATTATCTTGACCTTCGTAGAATTTTATGTTAATTTTGATAGTATTAATATGTTATTAACAAAGTGATACTAAGTGAATTTTATGTTTTTCGCTCTATGAATGAGTGGAAAAAGCGGAGGGATGCAAGATGAAGAAGGTGGCAGGTGGCTGGAATCTGTTCGAAATTACGTGGTTGGTCCTGTTTACCTCAATCGCTGTCGGGTTTACGGTGATTTCAAAAGACTCTTTTTTCGGATTTACGGTTTTTATTACCGGGGTACTATGCGTGGTGCTTGCGGCGAAGGGTAACCTGATGAGCTATGTTTTCGGTATGTACAATACCGTCGGTTACGCTTATTTGGCTTATATTAATGGTTTGTTTGGAGAGGTAATGCTGAATCTGCTATTCTTCGTTCCTATGAATGTCATTGGCTTCTACATGTGGAAAAATAACCGCCAAGAAGACGGTAAGCTGGCCATGAGACAGATGGATCTTAGAGGACTGCTCTTCGTTGGGATGGTCTGTGTAATCGGTTGTTTGCTACTCGGATTTGGGCTTTCGTTCATCCCGGGACAGAACTCGCCTTACATCGATGCCACTACGACGGTGCTGTCTGTTATGGCAACCTTCTTAATGGTTCGAAGGTTCAAAGAACAATGGCTGGTCTATATCGTGCTAAATCTCTTCACTGTGCTGTTGTGGGCGATTCGTATGCTGGAGGGTAGCGGTGAAGGCTGGCTAATGATTGTGATGTGGATCGCGTATCTGGTCAACGCGGTTTACGGGTACTATATTTGGAATAAAGGGGCCAAGGAGGTGGCGGTATGAAAACGCTTGGACTAACACTGGGGAAGTTTGCTCCGCTGCATAAAGGACATCAGTTCATGATCGAAACGGCGCTACAAGAGGTCGATGAATTGATCGTGGTCATTTACGAGACGACGGTCACCTCGATCCCGCTTCATATCCGGGCAAATTGGATTCGCAGGCTCTATCCGGAAGTCCGTGTAATCGAAGCTTGGGATGGTCCGGATGGGTATTCGGATGATAGGGAGCATGAGATTCGGGAAGAACAGTATATACTCGGTTTGCTGAACGGAGAGCAAGTAACGCATTTTTATTCGAGCGAGTTTTACGGCGGGCATATGAGTCTCGCTTTGGGTGCGGTACACCGGCGGGTGGATGAAGCCCGCGAGCGGGTTCCAATATCAGCAACGATGGTCCGTTCCGATCCATATAAGTACAGGGAGTTCGTAAGTGATATCGTGTACCAGGATTTGATCACGAAAGTGGTATTCGTTGGAGCGATGTCGACGGGTAAGTCGACAATCACCGAAGCGCTGGCACGGAGATATAGCACGACGTTCGCAAGCGAATACGGACGCGATTATTGGACCGAGCATCAGGTGGACCGTCGAATCGGACTGGAAGCGTTTGATGAAATCGCGGTGGGTCATATCGAGCGCGAAGAACAGGCAATGCTTGCAGCGAACCGGTTTCTTTTCGTCGATACCAATGCGATTACGACGTATATGTTCGCTCTGGATTACCACGGCCGGGCCCCCGAGCTGTTAACCCGGATTGCTCTGGAGAACGCGCAGCGCTACGATCTGTTCTTCCTGTGCGATGACGATATTCCTTACGACGATACGTGGGACCGCAGTGGAGATCAGAAGCGGCATGTTTTTCATAAACAGATTATCGCGGATTTGAAGGAGCGGCAGATTCCCTATATAACGCTGCGGGGGAGCCTGGAAGAACGTATACGCAAGGTTGATGAGGTGCTGGTGAAGTTCGAGCCCTACGGAAACTACTTCGGAGAGCTGAATGGCTAAATCATAAATAAAGGAGACGAACCCAATTGGTTTTGTTGGATAAGGATGGACTTACGGAACGCGAATTTTTGGAGCAGTACAGGGCAGGAGATTACGAGCGGCCTTCGGTGACGACGGATATGGTTATTTTCACTGTGACGGAAGAGGAGGCTGACAGTTATCGCAAACTGCCGGAAAAAGAGTTACGCGTCCTGCTTATTCGCCGGGGGGGACACCCCTTCCTGGGCAAATGGGCGCTGCCTGGCGGCTTTGTCCGGCCGAATGAGACGACTCAGCAGGCAGCAGTAAGGGAACTACGCGAGGAAACCGGCGTGGAAGACGTTTATTTGGAGCAGCTGTATACGTTCAGTGATCTCGGGCGCGACCCACGAACCTGGGTAATAAGCTGCAGCTATATGGCTCTGATCAACAGCGACAAGTTGGAGCTTAAGGCGGGAGATGATGCAGCAGATGCCGCCTGGTTCAAGGTATCCTATCGGTCGCTGCGGGAGCAAAAAGAGCTGATTGAGGACGGATACATCAAGACGCTGGAGTACGAACTTATACTAAGCAGTGAAAAAGAAGAACTTTCGGCGGTCGTGGCGAGGACTATGACAGCGAAGACTGCATCGACTGGCACGGATTATGAGATCGTATCGAATGATGGATTGGCCTTTGACCATGCGAAGATCATAGCATGCGCTATTGAGCGATTGCGGGGAAAAGTGAATTATACAGATATTGCACTGCACTTGATGCCGAAGTTTTTTACATTAACGGAACTGCAGCAGGTTTATGAGGTAGTTATGGATAAAGAGCTGTTGAAGGCGGCCTTCCGGCGTAAAGTGGCCGAGCTTGTGACGGAGACCGATCATTACACCGAAAATGTGGGGCATAGGCCATCCCGCTTGTATCGGAGAAATTTGGAGGATTAACTATGATTTACAATATCGATGAGCTAAGAAAAGCATATAACGAGGGGAAAAAGTTCAAATTCGTGTTTTTTTGGGGACATACGCCGCATAAGGATGGGAGCGTCGACAAAAGCTGCTTCAGCCAATGGTGGATGTGCCCGTTCACGATAGAGGGAACGCAGTACTCCTGCGCCGAGCAGTTTATGATGGCCGAGAAAGCAAGGTTGTTCGGTGATGACGAAATGTTGGAGTTCATCCTTAAAGCTAAGCATCCAAAGGAGATGAAGGCTTTTGGACGTGCGGTCCGAAACTTTGACAAAGATATTTGGGATAAGGAATGCTACGGCATCGTCAAAAGAGCCAGCTTGGCCAAATTTTCGCAGAATCCGAAGCTTGCCGATTATCTCAACTCGACGAAGAACCGCATCCTCGTCGAGGCTAGCCCGCGAGACCGTATTTGGGGGATCGGCATGGGCCAGTCCAATCCAGATGCGGAAAATCCCTTGAAATGGCAGGGCAGAAATCTGCTGGGGTTTGCGCTGACGGAAGCGCGAGACGAGTTGCTGCGGAGTTAGATTTTTACAAGGACGAGCTGAAATAGGGCTTGATTCTCACTTCTAAAATAAATTCAGAACTTCAATAACATTCTCACACGAGATGGTCTACCAGAAACATGCTATTTTCTTGTAAATTGTCAAGACTTACATCATTCTAGGTTCATTAAGATAAATGGACATGAGGAAATCAATGAAAGGATAGGTGATGACCGTGAGATACACCGATTATATCCGCCTGAAAACAGGAAGAAACCAATCTGTAGGAAAATTTGGCGAGAATATTTATGCATATGAGGTCTTAACAGGGGTAACCGACTCCCCGGAGTACCATCAAATTTCTAAGGCGGAATTTGATTCGTTTGAAACTTGGACCCAAGAGTACATATTGGATCTTAAAAAATTGTATGAAATCATTAATCGCCCTGTCATCTGTAGCGGCTACCTAGGAAGAGAGGAGCTTGATACTTCAATTCTTCGTGATATTTATCTGTAGCAAACGATATAGAAGAGCATTTAATGAAGGCAGATTTAGATACTCTTCGAAAATTGATGACAAGTTATATACGTGGAGATCGATTTACTGACGGACTATTCGAAGAAGTAATAATAAACGGACATGTAACAAAGATACTAACAAGACTTAGAGAATTAATGGATAGGCATTATTAAACTTAAACTTTTCGCATTGAAGCAATCGGAGTGATACGAGTGTTTAGCCAAACGGATAGCAGCCAGAAAGTCAAAGAACTATTCAGTAATTACTCACCTCAAAGGGTCAAGATTGTTGCTGAAATGATCGGTAATATAACAGATACATATACACTGCATCACGTGGCCTTACATTTTGATGAGGTTCGTCATTGTCAGAAGGGATATTTTGATATTCCGCAAGCAATCATCTCGAACCCTGCCTGCGATAAAGGAACAGGCTTGCTTGTATTTTATAGATTGAGAGGATTAAATTTTTTATATGAAAAGGGTGTTCCTCTTTCCGATACAGCGAAAATCTCTGATAAACTTGTTGCGAAGATTAGCAAGCGACATAGTTACGAATATAGGAGAAGCGAACTTTTGGGTGTTCTCTTTGAAAAGATCAGCAGTGACTTTTTTAACTCTTCAACTATTCGTTTCGCACCTCCTATCGGACGAGTGGAGAATAGTACAATGGAAAAGAGATTTCCTAATTGTCCACTAGCTTTTCTGCAAGCTACATCAGGGGAGAACATCACTTTTAGTCGTGTTCCGGTATAGTAGTTATTTTCAGGAATTCTTTTAAGGCAAAAGGAGGGACACAAATGAGCAACATATACTCTCAAAAATGCAATCTAAATATATGGAAGTATGGGATAAAGTAACGAATATATATGAGAGTATACCGGGTTGGATAGGATACAAAAATGGAATTCCCTATTGGTTCGGGCAGGAAGATGATGATGTTTTTATTGTGGCTTCAGTAGAACCAAGTGGATTATCATTTTATGCACAGATGAGTAATGGTGATTGGAGTACCTGAATAGGGAGATTTAAATTGGAGGCAACAAAAGTATTAGGATTTGATGTCGGTGAACCCGAAGATGAATTTATCTGATTATTCATAATTAATGATTATAGTAAATAACAAATTAATGAATGTTCATAGAAATAAAGATTCGAGGGTAATACAACTTGACATTGTAAATACGTTATATGAAAATAGGAAGATTTATGTTTCAAGTTCAAATCTCAGAGCTAATAAATATACTACCATTACAATTAGAAGAACCTGAAACATCTTATACAATTAGTGCATATCTGGTTGCAAAAATTGTATAAATGAACCCTAAAAATATATAAAGGGAATCTCTCCGTATGAATATTTTCTAAACCATAACTATATCAGAGGCTTGATGGTTTAGTTGCGAGAGGCTTCCATCGTACAGCACCGTATTCATGCATCAAGGGCAATCTGTAAAAAAGATGCTAAAATCTAAGGCGTAAGGAGAGAAGGACAGATGGGAAAGAAGAAAAAAAACTTACCGAAAAATTTCGATGAACTAATTGAATCAGGCGATATATCAGCATTAAAAGAGGTATTTATGCAATGTGAATTAGATGCCCGTGGCGGTTACAGTAAATCAACAGCCCTGAGCTTTTTTAATATACCGAATGAATTGGTTCGCTGGCTCGTGGAACAAGGTGCTGATATAAATGCTAGAGATAGTTACGAAAGAACGGCTCTACATAAACATGCAATAAGTTGGTGTGGAAATACTGAATTGCTGCTTGAGTTGGGGGCAGATCTAGAAGCCATTGATTATCAAAACGAGACACCTTTATTTGCTGCCGCAGGTTCATTTAAGCCAAATGCGGTTCATACGTTGGTTGGTAAAGGCGCAAATCTCAGCGTAGAAAATAAGATGAAACAGACCCCCTTAGCAAAAGCTTTAGCTATGTGTAGAAACGTGGATATCGTCAATATGGCGAAGGTTTCTGAGATTTTACTTAGCGCTGGAGCAACTATAACGCCGGAAATGAAAGACTCGATTAAGCGAATCGGAAACGACTTTGAATTTCATAGAGAAGGCTTTAATAAAGAATATCTAAATCAAACGGATGAGGCACTTTACCGTCTGTATGAGCTATTTGATGTTCCACCAGTAGGGAAACGAAAGATTCACGACGGCACCTCTCCGATAACAGTAACAACAAAGGGATGGCAGGCGCAGCATCATGAACTCTGGAGTTTACTAATTCCTTCACAAGGACATGCGAACACCGTACAGGGCGAAGTGATCCGTATTACCGGGAAAGTGTCATACGAAGTTTTAGATAATGGTAGTATCAACTGGGATAACCAATTTCGTCAGATGCTCAATAGTTTGAACCATTACTTTAGCTTGGGCACACCATTACATCCCGCTGCACTTCAGGAGGTAAAAACATTAGTGGATAAACTTCACAATGGCCATGGTAGTGATGAACCTGCGAAACTATGCGAACTGGCAGTGCACTGGGTACTCAGTAATCCGAATCCTATTACTTTGGAACAGCCCGACTATAAGCGGTAACTTATGTACGGCTTATTCAGCGTATACAATAGGCTTATTAGCACTATACATCCCTT
>NZ_CAMLDX010000088.1 GCF_946478885.1 uncultured Bacillus sp.
TCCGCAGAATTAGCGGCAAAGGCTGTATTGACTGCGAAACAAAAAGGCGACTATAGCGAGTCTTCCCTATCCTTATATAAAACATTGCTAGATGACAGTTTTGTGATGAAGGATCTCAATCATTATCAAAGGTTTCCACATTTTATGGAGCATACGACCAGAATCTTTAATGAGTATCCAGAAATGGCTGCTAATATGATGGCTGATATGTTTGTCATTAATGGACAACCAAGTCAGCCACTTATAAAAAATATGATGAAACACGTGAAAAAAGTAGGTTTCATGAACCTTGTAAAAGATGGAATTAAGGGGGTTCGTGCATTATGAAAGTAAATATAGAAGAGAAGCTAGGAGTAAACAAATTTAATGTTGATGAAGAAAATTCTCATATTGTTATCAAAAAGGAAAAAATCGATATGAATGAATTTAAGAAACTCATGATTGCCTGCCCTGCAGGATTATATGCACTAAATGATGATGATAGTGTTCGCTTCGACTATGCTGGTTGCCTGGAGTGCGGAACGTGCAGAGTATTATGCGGTTCTACCATTATTGAGAAATGGGAATTCCCTCAAGGTACATTTGGAATTGAATTTAGAAAAGGTTGAAGCTTTGGGTAAAGACGACTGCTTTCTATCTATATACTTATCAATGGGATTATGGACAGAAGGTATAAGTAGAAAGGGGACGAGTATCATTGAGAAATACTATCTCAATAATAGATTTACTTGAACAAACCTTTCAGTTATATCCTAATAAAGATTATATGTTTGATGGGGAAAGAACCATATCCTATAGGCAACTTTATCAGGAATCCTGTTTATTAGCTTCGGGATTAAATATACTTGGAGTGAGTAAAGGAGATCGGGTTTTAGTATGTCTTCCTAACTGTCATGAATTTGTAGCCATATTTTTCGGGTTGGCTAGAATAGGCGCTATTATGATTCCGTGCAATCCCTGCTATCAAAAAGAAGATATACAGCCCATCCTTGAAGATGGAGAAGTGAAGGCTGTATTTTTATCAGATAAAGAACATTTAATCAACGTTTTCCGTGATAACAAGATTGAAATAATTGTCACTGTGCGTTACGAGGAACCAGGCTGTTTTTCATACAAGAGTCTATTAACTATAGGAGAAAGTGCAGTGAATGATCCTTCCGTGCCCATTCATCCAGAAAGTGATGTTATGGTCATTCTTTATTCATCTGGAACAACAGGAAAGCCAAAGGGAGTCATGCTGACACATCGAAATCTGCTTTATGAGGCGAAAACGGCCAAATATCAATTAGAATGTACGGAAACAGACATCATTTTTACGCCGGTCCCTGTATTCCATGTTTTTGGTTTAGTCCCTGGTATATTGTTAACAATTTTGACAGGGGCAAAGATGATCCTAATGGAAAAATTCAATAAAATAAAAGCTCTACAGCTCATTGAAAAAGGACAGGCAACGATTCATCTTGGTGTTCCTACCATGTTTATTTTAGAGTTAAATAAAATGAAAGAAATAGATTGCGATTTATCTTCGCTACGGACCGGGATTATTGCCGGATCACCTTGTCCAAGCCATATCGTTAGAATGATTCGCAAGCAAATGGGCTGTAATATTAAAATTTCGTATGGAATGACTGAAACAGCCTCTGCTGTTACTTTTACAAGCTTTACAGACGATGATAGAGTTTGTTCTGAAACAGTGGGAAAAGCCATTCCAGGCACTGAAATTAAAATAGTGGATGAAAATCGTAAAGAGGTACCTTTCGGAGTAATAGGGGAATTAGCCTGCAGGGGTATAGGGGTCATGAAAGGTTACTATAATATGCCGGAGAAAACTAAAGAAGTCATCGATCATGATGGCTGGTATTATTCAGGAGATTTAGCGACATTAAATGAAGAAGGTTATTGTTCTATTGTTGGACGTAAGAAAGATATGATTACTCGTGGAGGGTATAACATTTACCCGTGTGAAGTGGAAGAAATTTTATTTAGGCATCCAAGTGTCCTCGATGCTGCTATTGTTGGTGTGCCAAATCCCGTTCTTGGTGAAGTCAGCTGTGCTTTTATTAAATTAAAAAGCGATAGTGTTGAATCTGAAGGAAGTATTAAAAGTTTTTTGGTCAATAAAGTGGTGAAGTATAAAATACCTGATCGAATTCTGTTTTTAGATGAATTGCCTATAAATGCTAATGGAAAAATCCTAAAAAGTAAACTGAGAGAAATAGCAATGGAACAGGAAGGCAGCTATTATAAACTAAATAACTGATTTAAATAATACTTTTGTACGAAGTGAAATGAAAATGTATAAACAAAGGGAGGGGTCTCCTGTCTTACTGATTATTACTAGAAGAAAAATTCATAAAAGAAAACCTCGTATTCCCGAAAGAACACGGATACGGGGTTTTTCATTGCTGCAGACTGATGTAAGTGCTGGTTAAATCTTTTGCCTTTTACTAAAAAAGATAGTTTACCTAAAGTTATCGATATTCAGTTGCTATATACTTTTTAACTGATCATTCTTGATCTGTTTTTTCTATATTTAATTCCTCAGAAAACTCAGTTACAAGATCATCGTCCCGAGAAACGGCAGGGATATAGCTTTCCGCGGATTTTGTGAAGATATGTCTTTTAACGTAAACATGAAAAAGTACTTCAACTGCTGTTATAGATGTAGCAGAGATCGTGGCAGCCATCACTCTGTTAAATGTGGTGTCCAGAAATAAAAAGCTCATGCCCCAGAGGAGTAAAAAAGTAAGAATAAGATCCCCAATAATAGCCGCAGAGTTCCCCAGTTTTGCTAGGATTGCTAAGTCACCAAGAACGTAAGCAGCAACGGTTGTGATAACTGTCATAATAAAAAGTACAGACAACCGCACATCGACTATTCCATATATCGAAAACAATATTGTTCCTATTGCAGAAAATTTTATCAACAGAGCCCAAAGGTGTTTCATGATCATTTCCTCCTATAAAGGCAGTTCCACTGCTTGATGAACATACAGATAAAGAAGCACGATTGCAATCAAACCTGTTATTAATTTGCGTCATGTTTCTTTCAAACATACATGCTTTTTTTCCGTACACTTAAAGGAGTCTATAGTCGTAAATGGCTATATGAAATGCAACATTTAATGAAATACCAGTAACCTGTTTTTACGCTCATAAGGCTTATATAGTTGTTGAGAGTCTTATTTTTCAGCTTGTGGCCGTTTAAATGTCAAACAATATAAATGATCAAATTAACATATGTTTTGCGCGAAATGTTGGTGAGGTTCACAATTGCAAGATTTTATGTTGTTTAAACAGAAACGGCTTTTCCTTTTCAGAATCGATTATACAGGTAGTTTTTATTGGTAGTAAGGGGGTTTAAGTATTCGCTGATTTAAAATTGAAAATTGAGACATTTAAATGGTTTTAAGGCGATTGAAGGAAAGTTGAACAAAAAACGGTTGTCAACATTGTCGACAACCTGAAGCCCTCATTAAGATGCTTATAAAAAAGTATGTATCTTGGCCAAACAATCGTTTACCGTTTCTTCAGGAGCTTGCCCTTTCACTTGAAAATTACGAGCTTGCCAATCTAAATTTTTTACTTGGTCCGTTAAAATCACGCCTTGAAAAACTAAATCGTCAGGGAGTTCCACTTCAAAACCCCATCCCCTGACGGTGTTTGTTATCGGACATACAGAAGCAAATCCTGTTGTTTGATTAAATTCTTTCGGTGATAGGACAATTCCAGGCCTTTTTCCTGCTTGTTCATGTCCAGTCTGTGGATTGAAGTTCACATAAACAAGATCGCCACGTTCCGGCACTGACATTATAACATCTCATTCCCCTCTATCCCAAAGTCTATTTCATCATGTTGATTATTCGCTTTACATTGAGATAACAGTTCTTCTAACGAATATTTCTTTTGTTGTTTTTTAGGAATTAATGTGATTGTTCCATCTTTCTCAACAACTTTCATTTCCATTTCAGAACCTTGACAAATTTTGATCCGGTCAGCAACATCTTTTGGGATACGAATAGCAAGACTATTTCCCCATTTCTGCACAGTAGTTGCTGTTGTCATTATTTCCACCTCTTTTTCGTTGTTAGATTCCTTTAAATTCATAATAAACACTCTCCAGTAATTTGTATATACTTAGTATATACATTAAAATCAATTATCGATACATTACATTTAAAATAAAATCTATTAGGGCACCTTCTCAAGTTCCTATAGGAAAGAATATGACCGTTAAGCATCCAGATAGGTTAATTGCAGAATATATGGAACAGGCTAATCTTGAATTTTACTAAACTAGCGTATAGAAACTCCTTGTTTTCAAATAAAAGCGCCCTTTTTGAATTTTGTATATTCAACCATAATGCTTTGATAAATACAAAGATGTGCTAACATTTAACAAAAGCGATAATTGGCAAAGAGGGTGACCTATATGAGTATAAATATTAGAAAAGCTACTATGATGGATTCAGAGGTAATCAGCCGTATACATGCTTCTAGTTGGAAGGCAGCATATAAAGGGATGGTTCCACAAAGGTATTTGGATGAATTGAAAGATGATTTTTGGGTGGATGCCTTTCAAAATTGGATAGGTAATAACCTGGTAACAGCACAACTTATCTATGAAAATGAAATACCTGTAGGATGTATTGCCTATGGGAAATCAAGAGATGAAAAGTTTCTTGAGTGGGGAGAAATCGTTTCCATATATGTGCTTCCTGAACATTGTAGTAAAGGTTACGGTCAAAGATTAATAAATTTTGCTATAAATGATTTGAATACATTGGGTTTTCAAAATTGTTATTTGTGGGTGTTAAAAGACAATCTAATGGCTAGAAAGTTTTATGAAAAAAATGGATTTTGGTGCAATAATGATGAATATTACTTTGAAATCATGCAAAAACCATTAACCGATGTACGCTATATGGTTAAGATGGATGACAACAAATAATAAGGATACATAGGGGACTATATTCAATTTCTTTGATTATCCTCATTTGAACGTATTTCCCTAGGAAGGCTTAGCCTGACATTTAGCTAAGCCTTTAAAATACTACTTGCACCAATACCATATAGGCGATCGTTCCTCCTGCTATCGAGAGGAGCATTTGTCTTTTCCAAAAGTGAAGGATGACAACAACTGCCGCTGCAGTAAGTTCAGGGATGCCGCGACTGCCCTGTTTGAAGTCGATATCTTTAAAACAGTAAATAACCAAAAGTCCAATGACTGCTGCTGGCAATACTTTCCCGAGATATTGGACATACTTCGGTGTAGGTTTGTCTGCTGGGAAAAGAATAAATGGAACAAATCTGGTCAACATTGTCCCGAAAACAACCATAGCAATCATGATCATCTGCTGGGAAAGATTCATGCTCATATCGTTTTTGCCTCCATTTTCTCTGGTTCTTCCACTTTCTCCAATGTCTTTCTTGAAAGGGAAAGCAGTCCCAAAATGGCAACCATGGCGGGAACAATGAAATTGTCCCTAAAAAGAATGAGACAGACAATCGAAGTCCCGAGCCCTACCAGTGGACTTAAATGGTTTCCCTCCTTCATCCACTGTTCAATAAAGATGACGATAAAGAGGGAGGTCATCACAAAATCAAGCCCTTCAGTGTTAAACTTGATCAAAGAGCCAAAAATACTGCCAATGGCTGCTCCTAATACCCAATAGGAATGATTAAGCAGTGTGATAAAGAACATGACCCAGCCCTTATCGACATTCTTCGGTACATCAATGGCACTATTGATCGCAAAAGATTCGTCACACAGGCCAAAAATCATGTACCACTTTTTCCTTCCGATTCCCTTATATTTATCCAGCATGGAAATGCCATAAAATAAATGTCGGGCATTGACCATCAAAGTAAGAAAAAGGGCATTAAGCGGATTAAATGCTCCCATCAACAGATTCGCTGCTATAAACTCCATAGATCCTGCAAAGATTAATAGACTCATTAGAATGGGATAAATAGCACGGAAGCCCAACGAATTCATATAAATTCCATAAGCAATCCCTAAGAAGAGAAATCCTGCAAAAATGGGGATTGTATACGGAAAAGCTGTACGTAATGCAAGTATTACTTCGGTTCGTTTTTTCATATGATTCACATCCCGGATGATTCGTGTTGTTTTCATTTATAACATACAGAATCCATACAATAAATAACAAAATTGTATGGATTACAATTATTCTTCTAAGAAAATATCCTGGGAGCGTTTCCAAAAGCACAGGATCAGATGCCTCAATCATGTACCTCTTTGCATCAATCTACCTTGGATAGGGCTCTCCTAATCCCTTATGGGACAGCTCCTTCGGATCGTTTTTTTTCTTTTTTAAAAGCAGCCTGTTTCCTTGTCTATTAAAATTCCATTCAATGAATGCTATGATTGTATGGAATACATGACTGGAGGTGTATGATGCCAGTAAATTCATTTGAACATTATCCAATGACTTGGAAACCAGATAAGAAGGCTTTAAAACGTCCTTTTTATCAATCTATTGCAGCCTTACTTGAACAAGATATTACAAATGGCTTTTTGGCACCTGGGACAAAGTTGCCTCCGCAGCGGGAGTTGGCGGATTTTCTTGACTTAAACTTCACGACGATTACCCGCGCTTACAAAATATGTGAGGTGAAAGGATTCATATATGCTGTGACGGGAAGGGGAACCTTTGTCGCTCCAAATGCCTCCCGCTCCATTACCATTTCCAGAGAAAAGTCAGCAAACCTCATAGAGCTTGGCTTTGTAGCGTCTTTTGAACAGACGAATGCTATGATCAAAGAGACGATGCAACAGGTGGTCGACAAAGGATATTTCGAACAGCTCTTAAATTACAATGATCCCTCTGGTATTCCACATCAAAAAACAGCAGCACTTAACTGGATGGAATCCTTCGGTATTCAAACAGATCAAGAGCATATAGCCATTGTCTCCGGTGCTCAGAATGCGTTGACGATTGCTTTAGCTGCATTGTTTGAGCCGGGGAATAGAATTGCAACGGATCTATATACGTATTCAAATTTTATCGAATTGGCAAAGATATTCCATATTAAGCTAGTTCCGATTCTTGGAGATCAGTTTGGAATGCTGCCAAATGAGCTTGATAGGCAGTGCAGCCAAATCAATATTCATGGCATTTTCTTAATGCCTTCTTGCTGTAATCCCACCACAGTAATGATTTCTGATTTTCGCAAGCAGGAATTAGCCGCGGTCATCCGGAAGCATCGTTTAGTGCTCATCGAGGATGACATTCACGCATTTTTGACGGCAGGGATGATTCCTGATTATCAGCAGCCTATGTTCCATTTGCTTTCGGAACAGTGTGTGTATATTTGTGGTACCTCTAAGTCCATATGCTCCGGGTTAAGAGTAGCCTATATGGTCTATGGGGATGCTTTGTGCGAGAAAATTTTACAGGCTATTTTTAACATGAATGTAAAAACCTCTTCTTTAGATGCAGAGGTGATCACAGAGCTGATCTTATCAGGAAAGGCTCATGAAATTGTGGCTCAGAAGAAACAGCTTGCACAATCCGCAAATGATCTTTATGAGCAATATTTTCCTTTAGGAGAAAATTTCGGACATCCACTTAGTTTTTATCAGTGGCTTCCAGTTCAAGGACATCCCGATCCATTTCAGTTGATAACCGATCTGAAAAGACACGGCATTCGCGTCTTCCATTCTGATCGGTTTCTAAGCGGGCAGAGCACTTCGGAACATTATTTGCGTATTGCACTTTCTTCCACTCATTCATTAGACGAGCTTAGCAGAGGATTAAGCATCTTAAAACAGTATCTCAACTAAATAAAAAACAAACCTGCTTTTTATGAGAAGAAATCTCCGTTCCTTCCCGGTGCATATCCCGCTCGTATCGCGTAAGAAGCAGTTTGGGATGGTAGAGCGCATCTTTCTGGTCCTATTTTCTTCCTAAATGCAGTTGGCTATTGAAATTCACTGTAGGTGTCTAGTCAGCTTTCATAAATAGTGGTTGACTCTCACCTTGGGGGCTAGCTTATGATTCTTTTGAGGTGATATCGATGTTAATAAACGAAGTATGCAAAACATGTTCCTTGACGAAGAAGGCCATCGAATATTATGAAAAGCAAGGGCTGGTTCATCCCAAAATGGGTGATAACGGCTATAGAAATTATAGTGAAAAGGATCTATCCATATTCAGGGAAATTGTTGTTCTCAGGAATGTAGGATTGAGTATCTCTGAAATCAAAGAAGTTTTTGCCAGCAGCAATAAGGCAGTAACATTATCAAAATATAAATATTTAATGGATTTAAAAAGGAAACGGGCAGCTGAACAGCAGAAATGTCTGGAGCTTTTAATCGAATCCTACGATATTGATCAGGGCATGGAGTTTCTGAACTCGAATCTCAGGCTATCTTTGACCATAAAAGAAAAATTAGTGCAGTCTTTTCCAGGGGCATATGGCATGTATTTGTCTATTCACTTCGGACAATTTTTGCATGAGAAGATTGATAGTGCCGAGAAGGAGGCTGCTTATACGAAAATTGTGCACTATTTGGATCATGTAAACATTCCTAAAGAAATGGAGGCATGTTTAGAAGCCGCTTTTTCCATGGAACAGGATCACTTAGAACAATTGAACACATCGGTACGGAAGGCAATGGAGGATATTGACAGTTTTATGGTGGATAATAAACAAAATATAGAGGAGTACATCAAATTCCACAATTCCGAGGAGTTTAAGTCAACCTCTGCTTACAAAATGCAGAAATTGCTGAGAGAGTTTCAGCAAAACAGTGGATACAATGAGATTTTTATCGCAAATTTAAAAATTTTGAGCCAATCTTATCGTGAGTATTCGAATAAACTCCAAGAAGTGAATGACTGGTTTATGAAAACCTATCAAGTTTTTGAAACATGAAAAGGGCATCCAGAAGTCGAATATGCGACCTTCTGGATAGCCCTTTCACTTTACTTCCTTTATATAAAGGCTCTCATTTGTCTGTAGCTTCAGATCAGGGGGAACCTTTAAATAGATGAATTGATCACCGTCAGTTGCTGAATGGTTCATCATGCTTTCAGCTGTAAATTGTCTGATTGGGAAGGGCGGATGCATGATGGAAAGCTCAATGCTCTGCTGATCGGAATGAATGGTTAGAGTATTGTCGTTCAGTTCTATTTGATAGGGCTTTAGTAATTCTGAGAAATTCATTCCATCTATGATAATCGGCTGTTGATACGTAATGACTTTTATTTTTCCATCGTTTTGCTCCTTCCTTTCTACGTAAAGAGTGGACTGGCCTTCCAGATTGGCTGTGATCGTTAATGTTGGTTCCGTTAGCCCTGCAAAGTTGTTTTCAGCTGCTATATACTTTTTATCGATTTTCTCCATTTGTCCGTTTTCTAGTTTTTCCATAAGGAAGCTGAAGTCCTCTTCCTTCTGCTGTTTCTGTGTGTCTAATATTCTCATGTCTTTTCCAATAAACGGCATAGCTGCCGCGCCTGCCAAGAGCAAGAAGACATAGATCGCGATCAGCCAGTACGTGATTTTCATCTTAAAAACACGTTTCAGATGAAGATTGAACCAGAACAGGAAGCCTATAATCAAGGTGATTCCCAATATGAGCAAAAGCAATATTGTAGATGGTCTCATTTCCGAACCTCCAATCGATTCAATAGGCTGATCGATGCTGTAAAAAAGACACTAGCAGAAAGCAACATCTTGATCAGGAATAGGAGGAGGGAAGTTTCCTTGAAATAAAACTGATTGAAAGCAAGAATGAAGGAATTTTCCTGTACGATGTTTCCAACAAATAGGGCAATGACTAGCGCTGAAATGAGTAAAATATATGCTTTACTCATTTGAACCACGGACCCGATGAAATAGCCTACTGAGCTTACAAGCATTAAGTAAAGAAAAGCCGCCAATATCCCAAGCAAAGAATCCAGGAACTCTGCCTGCACGAAGTATATCTGCTGTCCTTTGTCCAGAATACAGATCACTTTAAGTAGGTGATAAGCTAGAATGGCGGTAAAACTGGCAAAAAGATTGGCTGTTGCGAGAAACAAAATATTGGAAAGACTGCTGCTGACACGGTTGGTGATAAACGTGAAATCATGGTAACGGTAAGGTCTTGTTGTAATGGTGATGGCGGTGGTAAAGCTCCAAATCATGGTGAATACCATGATGATATCTCCTGTAAAGTATTGGACATTTACATCCATATTGTTATTGGCGAATCCCATGCTGGCTGCTGCATTAAATGAAAGAAACATGGCCAGTATCTGTATCCAAATAAGGGAACTGAAGGCGTCGATGTTGCTCTTCATTTTGAAGACATACTGCTTTTTTATCGTTTTTGTCATACTAATCGTTGATAAAGACATCATCAATGCCCCCTTTGGTTTCATTTGTTAAGTAAATGAATAAGTCGCTTATCCGGACAGATGAGAATTCTAATCCTGCGAGAAAGGCTTCCTGCTTCTGCGCAAGGGTTAAATGATTTTTGATCACCGCATAAATCGAATGGCTTCCTATCCTTCTTTGGTGGATGATTTCATGGCCCCTGATGAGCTCTAGGACGGAGTCAGAGGGCCCTTGTACACCTATTGCCCATTCATTTAATTCCGACAGCGGTAGATGCAGGTGGACCTTTCCGTCTTTTAGGAGTACTATATTTTCCAAAATATCTTCTATTTCCTCAATATGGTGGCTTGAAAGAATGATGGTACGGGGATGGTTAAGATAATCCTTTAGGAGAGCCCGGTAAAAATCCTTGCGCACAGCTTCATCCATGCCGGTTGTTGGTTCATCAAATATCGTTAATGGACATCTGGAGGCTAAGCCGATGATCATATTAAAGGTGCTCGTTTTTCCTTTGGAGAGACGGTTATGATATTGCCATGGTTCAAAAGAGAAATAGTCAAATAAACGCCAGGCAAGTGCCGCATTCCAATTTGGATAAAAGCTGCCGGCCACATCGAGCACTTCCCTTAACTGAAGAGCCGGAGGAATACTCATTTGGTCATCAACAAAAATGGAGTTCGCCGAGACTTTAAGACTGTTGAAGGGTTTTTCATGAAACACCCGAATCTCGCCGGATGTTTCTTTAATGAAACCAGCGATGATCTTTAGCAGGGTTGTTTTTCCCACACCGTTCCGACCGATTAAACCAGTGATCGTATTCTCTTCAATTGAAAAGGATAGCTCCTGCAAAACATCTTTTCCATTATAATTTTTTGTTAAGTTCGTACATTCAATCACCTTCATGGTTCATCCACCTCCATGCTTGCTTTTTTAATCATGTCGATCAATTCATCCTCACTGATATGAAGCTGTTTGGCTTGAAAGACCAGCTCCTGTATTAAGTGCTTTAGCGTTTGATTCTTGCGTTTATTGAGTATCAATTCCTTCGCCTCGCTTGTCACAAACATTCCAAGACCTCTCCTTTTGTAGAGAATCTGCTCATCCACCAGCAGGTTAATTCCTTTTGCTGCTGTTGCGGGGTTGATCGTGAACATATCAGCTAATTGATATTGGGAAGACACCTTCTGCTCTGCTTGAAAATGATCATTTAAGATCTCCGATTCAATCCATTCCGCAATTTGCACATAAATGGGTTTCGTACTATCTGAAAGAATAATGATCTTCGCCCTCCTTTCTGATATAGTACATTACTGTTGTAATGTACTATATATCAAATAGCGATATTCCTCAATGGGCATTTAGGGGTGATCTCTGTTTTTTTTGGGGAAGGACAAAAAAAGGTGTCAGGCACCACCATACAGTTTCTCGTATCTCGTTGCATGAATCTGCACGGGATATCGATCAATGGTGAATGCCTGACACCTTATGTGATAGTTCCCTCTATTCTTTAAAACGATAACGGAACGTGCTAAAGGTGTTCCTATCGTCCGTCATTTGTGTTCGAGAAGGTGATCTAGTCTGGTCAAGCAATTGTTCTTCATGATTAAAGCTTAAAGCGGCTGACCAGGTTATTTAATTTTTCAGCCAGTTGAGCCAGTTCGGTTGAGTTGTTGGCAATTTCCTGTATCGATTTGTTCGTTTGTTGAACAGATGTAGAGGTTTGCTCTACTCCTGCTGCTGATTCTTCTGAGGTTGCCGCGATATCCTGGATCGTTTTATTCATTTCCTGGCTGCTGAACGAAATGTTTTCCAGGTTGTTCGTCATTGATTCAATATTATCTGCCATTCCAGTGATCGCCTCAGAAATTCCACTGAAGGTTTGACCGGTTGATTCAATTTGCTGTGTTCCTTTTTCTACCTCTTGATAGCCTTCCTGTAAGGAAGTGTTGACAAGGTTAAATCCATTTTGAATATTCGAGACAATATTGGTGATATCATTGACGGAAAGAGCGGTTTCTTCCGCCAGCTTTCTTACCTCATCGGCTACGACGGCAAACCCCCTGCCCTGCTCGCCGGCTCTTGCTGCTTCAATGGCGGCATTTAAGGCTAACAGATTGGTTTGATCGGCGACTTCCTTAATGACCATGACTAATTTGAATATCTCTTTCGATTGGGTATTAAGATTATGAACCTTTTGTACGGTATCATGAACAATTTCATCAATTTTTTTCATCTGCAGGGTAGAGGACTTCATCAATTGATTGCCTTCCTCTGTTTTGCTTAGGACTTCATTGGACCTCTGCTGGATGGTGTCTCCCAGCTCACTTGCTTCTTTTGTATTATTTGTAAAGTGATCCATAATCGAAGATAATTCTGTTGAATTATTGGCTTCCATTTCAGCTCCCGCCGCTAAATCCTGCATGGTTGTCGCAATTTGATCGGTTACGCACAGAACTTCATTAGCCGATTGAGTTAGTTCCTCGCTTTGACTGTTGACGATTTCAGAGACACTATGAATTTCTTTTAATAATTCACGTATATGATCCGCCATTTCATTGGTCGATAAGATCAGCTGACCTATTTCATCCTTCGTCTTAGATACTAGTGGTTCCTGCGTTAAATCTCCAAGAGAGAGCTGCTTCATGTGATCCGTCACTACACAAAGAGGCTTGGAGATCCTGCTAGAGAGGGACAATCCCCATATAATAGCAATGGACATCGCAATAATATTAATAATCAGCACCTGTATGATACTCTTGCGTGCGTTATCCTGAGCATCCTGATGCTTTGGCTCAGTGATATTTTCCTGCATCCATGTTCTTAAAGAATGTATTTCTTTTAAAATTTTATCGGATTTTGGAGGAATTTCCTTCTCTCCGCGCTTCAGTGCGTTTTCTTTATTGCGTTGCATCAAATCCATGATAGGATTTACTGCCAACTGTAATTCGTCGTTCGAGGCCTCAATGGAGGCTAATTGGTCTTTTACTTCCTGATTAGTCGCTAATTTATTTGCTTCTTCAAGCAGGTCTTTGATTTTTAGAGAAGATTGATCAAATTCATCCCGGTACTCATTTTCTCCATATAACATATAAGCCTGATAATGGTTAATCTGATTGGATAGTTCAGTTTCAATAGAATTAGTGATCATATTTAATTCTATTACGTTATCAAATAGGTAGTTATAAGTCTGATTGGTTTTATGCATATTGTAAAAGACGAAAAGAGTAGATGTGCCAAAAAGAAGTGCTATGCTGATAAAAGCAATAATTAGTCTTTTCCTAATGGTTAGATTCATGTTAAAGTCATTCCTCCAGTTATGTTAGACGAGCAGATGATGATTTTCGTTTGTTTGGTTTGTCTGATTTTTCTCTTGCCCAAGCCTAGTCTTTCATGAGAGCAATAATGGAAACTTTGCCCATTTGTTTTCTTTGGGCAAATCTGTAATATTTTGCATGTCAAAGGATTGAACCTGATGGGCATGTATCCTAAATAATGGTGTACATGACTCAATACAACTGCTTGATTCCATTCCCCTTATGTAAAGACCCCCTTATTTATCGAAAGGCTCCGGTGAACATGATTATTGATTTTCGTTTCAGGTACTGAGTGGACGGCGATTTGGATTTTCTAGCCTAGTATGTCTGCAGAACCTTGCTTTTTCCACAGGAGTTTAGTACCTTCCGCAAAAAGCAGCCAGTTAAAACATAATGGTCCTTGACGAAGTCTACAGAAAATAAACGAGTCAATGCATCATAATTGGTAACTAGCCACTCCTTATGAGCTTAGGATGGTGATTCTGCTTGAGCCTTTCCCCCCAATGAATCGTTTACTATAAAGCTATTATTCTATGAATATTTGAATACAATTACTATGACTAATGTAATGTATTATATGAAAATATTATATGACATAAGTTATATATTTGGAAATAATTTGTGATAAATGAAGGATTTTCTTATTAAATGTTTCTTCCGAGCCGATCTAGTGTGAGATAATGGCTAATTTGATTCCTTGATACTGAGTTACGATGACATCATACATCTATGAGAGGAAATGAGTGCAAGTCTTTTGAACATGAGTGCGTGGATTGAAATGACGTATCCTGAGCCTACTTTAGGTGACACCG
>NZ_CAMLDX010000089.1 GCF_946478885.1 uncultured Bacillus sp.
ATAGTTGATTTATTTTATTATAACAATCTGTGTCCACTTTTTAGTCTAGCATCAGAGCGTTTTCAAATCTAAAATATACAACTGCAGACGTAGATTATTTTGAAGATTATTGGAGAAAAGATTGGTATGCTTCTGGTAAAGAAAAAAAATTACATATCCGTTTAAGAAATCCTAAAATGCTAGAAGTTGCGAAGGCTATATTTCAAATTGGAGCCTGGTTAGCTCAATTTAAAAGTAATAAAGATTGGGCTGGTGGAGGTATTACAATTACTTTTGCAGGACATGGAAAAGACAAAGATGGTTCATTGGTGTTAGAGGATGGTGAAATAACCTATAGTGACTTACACGATTTGTTAACAAGAATTTCATTTGATAATAGATTAAAAGTTGATTTGATCTTGGATTCTTGTTATTCAGGGAAGTTTATTGTAGATTTTCTTTATGCTGCAGAGAGTTCTAAGAAAATTATTACCAACTATTTGGCTTCTGCATGTATGCATGATGAAACTGCTATGGAAGACCCTTTATTGGGACATGGTGTATTTGCCTATTGTTTCTCTGCACCAAAAAATCGTATTGGGTTATATTCAGGAGCAATGGGTTGTTCAATGTTAACTTCCGGGAAACAGAATCCAGTAATTATTGACTACACAGAATGTAAATTATGTGGTAAAGATTTTCCTGTTTTTAATGATGAAGAGTTTAATCAATTAATTAGTAAGGACGAGTTATATTACAGATTGGATACGATTCGATACGAATATAAAAGAAGTATAAACAAACCAAGTTATTGCAAATCAGCGTAAAATTGGTGGAGCAGCAGAGGCAGAATCTATCCGCTTATCTTCTGGTGAAATCTATCAAAACCCAGTGTTTACAAATGTTGATGTCTCAAAAGGCCAATATGTTTCAGTCGGTTTTGTTGATGAAAATGGAACAAATATTATCGCGCATGTCGACCAAATTGCTGTGATAAAAGGATTGCAGCACAAACTAATTTGTCAGTTGAATAATACTTATATTAAACAATTATTATTGCGTGATACCATGCAATATTTACAAAAATTATGTGAAATTAATTCTGGATTTGTTACTCAATATTTAAAAGATAAATAAATGGGGAAGTCTGCTCATGGTCTAAACAAAAAATGTGGTGATACTGACGGTGCGCCTTGCAGGATCACAGGGATGCTTATAAAAAATTATCAGTTAAATAGTATTGTTGATATGTTGTCGAAAAATCCGTGGTACACTAGTAAGAAAAGAAGTGAATGTTAAAGAGGGAGATAGGGATGAAATTTCGAATTGGATATCGGACGATTAAATCGGCCATTGGGGCAACCGCCGCGATTAGCCTGGCCCAATATTTCGGATTGCAGAACGCAGCATCGGCCGGGATCTTAACTATTTTATGCATCCAGGTGACGAAGAGAAAGTCACTTCAGGCTTCTTGGGAAAGGATCCTTTCTTGTTTAATCGGGATTGTGTTTTCCGTCCTCTTTTTTGAAGGAATAGCTTATCATCCGCTTGTCATCGGTCTGCTGCTACTCTTTTTTATCCCGACAGTGGTCATGCTGAAAGCCAGTGAGGGGATTGTATCGAGTACAGTTATTGTCTTTCACTTTTTTTCAGAGGGAACAGTGTCGACTGCATTTGTTCTTAATGAAATCGCCATTATCTTGATCGGTATCGGGATGGCTCTTTTGGTGAACACCTACATGCCAAGTGTTGACCATAAAATTATTGATTATCAGAATAAAATTGAAGCAAATTTTAAAAAAATCTTTTTGGAAATTGTTCGCTACCTGCGTGAAGGGGACAACGACTGGGATGGAAGGGAGATTCCCGAAACGGTACAATTGTTGGATGAAGCAAAATTAGTCTCCATTCAGGTAATGGAAAACCGATTTCTTCATCATGACGACATTTACTATACCTATTTTTCGATGAGAGAAAAGCAGTTTGAGATCATTGAACGGGTGTTACCGATTATTACATCTATTTCCGATACGGTGACACAAGGGAAAATGATCGCTTCATTTATTGAGGAACTTGCCTTCCATATTCATGGCGGGAATACGGCCATTATTTATTTAGATCAGCTATCACTGATGAAAACTGAGTTTGAAAAAATGGAACTGCCGAAGACGCGTGAAGAATTTGAGATCCGCGCCGCCTTGCTCCACTTTATTAAAGAAATGGAACAATACTTAATTATTAAGCGGGCCTTTAAAGGACTCGATGAAAAAAAGACTTTGAAACGAGTAAAAGCGCACTGATTGCTGAAAAAAACTTCCGGTTACCAATTGGAAGTTTTTTTGCCTTTGACTACAAAGCAAAATCATTGCAGGATTTTTTCATTTTTCCCCGAATAACTAGAACAAAAAGGAGATGAGGATTCATGGAGCATGTTGAGGAATCGGTTTATGTTCAGCAATGGAGATGCTCTAAGTGTGATCAACTCATTTTAGATGAAAATGAATATCTAGATAATGATGGCGTTTGTGACACCTGCTACAGTCTGAGCTTTAAACGGCGTATAGGTTTGCTTAAATAGCTGTATCCTTACTAAGAAAAGGGAGATTGAACGAAAAAAACTATAAAAAGGAGACGAACTCCTGTGGCGTGTAAGTCGCTCTCAAGGATGTTTGTCTCCGCTTTTTTAATAATAATTCATGGAATCGATAAAATCTCCAAAAAAGAATGCACCAGTCAAGGCAAAGATAATGCTGATAATCGCCAATACGAATCCGATAATCATGAGTATACCGGTAACCTTGAGAAATTTAGATATGTTATTGAGCATTTCAGCCATCGGCTGTTCTTCATACTCTCGTAATAGGTTATCTGCTTCTTTTCCTGCGCGCAGAAGAAAAATTCCAAGGAAAATCATGATAACTCCAGGTATTGCTCCAACGATAAATGCAAATAATCCAAAAAGTGCATAGATTGCTCCGACTATGATATACACATAGCCAAGAAATTTTCCCCATTTTGCAATTGAATTTATATGTGTCTGCATCTCCTATTCCCCCCTTTCATTTTTCATTTTATAAGATATGAGGGAAATGTGGAAGCATATTCCTCTTAGTCAAGCTATAATTATATAAATTTTTGCGAAACATTCTAATTTTAACAAAAGAAACCCTTATTTTAAGATATTTTGCTATTGGAGAGCCTCTGAGATGGATCGAATAAATAGAGGTCTAAATCTTGATCCTTCAAATAGTAAACAAGGCTATTAATTTTGATCCGGCAATGATGAGAGCATTAATAACAAAATCTGTGAGTCTTTGCTTATCCATATGGCTGTGCGAATTCCGAAACTTCTGTGTGGCAAACTTCATTCATGAAAAAATCCCCAACAGGGGATTTTTTTCACTCATCGATGTTGAATTCCGGTTCTCTGTAGCCGGTATTAAAATAAGATAGCGATGCCAGTTAAGAATGTGGAAGCTAAAATGGCGAAAATCATCAGATAGACAACAACCTTCATCTTTTTTTTACTTTTCTTAGACAAGCTTTTATTCCCTCCAATAAAATTGATCCGCAAAAAATTTTTTTACACCAAATTTCCTGTTCAATGTCTATTTTACAAGGAAAATCGGCATTGAACAACTTATCAAAAAAAAAGAAATTGAGCAACCGTTCAGAAAAGTGAGGAATTTTCTAAAGATTTATAGTAAACTATTATTTAAATAGAAAATTTAAATAATTGGCTTAACTTTTTCAACGAAGAGGGGTATTTAAGAAATGATCAACAAGGTAGATCACATTGGAATTGCTGTCATCTCCCTAGAGGAATCGCTTCCGTATTATACGGATGTGCTGAAACTGAAGCTATTGGGAATAGAGGCAGTGGAAAGTCAAAAGGTAAAGGTAGCATTTCTCGATACAGGAAACACCCATATCGAGTTGCTGGAGCCGATAGGTAATGATGGCGCGATTGCGAAATTTATCGAAAAACGCGGTCAGGGAATTCATCATATAGCCCTAGGTGTTACTTCCATTGAAGAAAGAATTCAGGAAATTAAAGAGCAGGGCATAAAAATGATTGATGCAGAATCAAGATTAGGGGCTGGAGGCGCGCATGTAGCCTTTATGCATCCGAAATCAACCGGCAGTGTTTTATTTGAACTATGCGAAAAGAAAGGAATGGACCACTAAGATGATGGACATTTATGATACTATACATGATTTATATGACAGAAAACAGGCTATTGAGCTTGGAGGCGGAGACACAAAGATAGAAAAGCAGCATAACAAGGGAAAATTAACAGCAAGAGAACGGATTGAACTACTGTGTGATCCGGGGACATTTGTTGAAATTAATGCATTTATTGAACATAATTGTATGGATTTCGGTCTTGATAAAGAAAAGAACCCTGGGGACGGGGTTGTAACAGGCTTTGGTAAGGTAAATAACCGTCCGATTTACTTATTTGCCCAAGATTTTACGGTGTTTGGCGGTGCATTAGGGGAAATGCATGCGAAGAAAATTGCTAAAGTAATGGATCTTGCTGCAAGCAATGGGGCTCCTTTTGTCGGTCTGAATGATTCCGGTGGTGCGAGAATCCAGGAAGGCGTTGTGTCACTGGATGGTTATGGACATATTTTCTATCGCAATTCGATTTATTCCGGTGTGATTCCGCAGATTTCTGTTATTATGGGGCCATGTGCCGGCGGTGCCGTGTATTCACCTGCGATTACTGATTTCGTTTTTATGGTTGAAAAAACAAGCCAAATGTTCATTACAGGTCCTAAGGTAATTGAAACTGTTACCGGTGAAAAAATTTCTGCAGAAGGACTCGGAGGGGCCAAGGTGCATAACTCAATCAGCGGAAATGCTCACTTCCGCGGAAAGAGCGAGGAAGAGGTCATTGAACAAGTTCGTAAGCTATTAAGCTATTTGCCGCAAAATAACGAAGAAAAGCCACCAAGAGTTGAGGTTACAGAAGAAGACGATTATCGTCCGGATTTGACGGATGTGATTCCGTTTGATACAGTTCGTCCATATGATGTACGGAAGGTGATCGAACAAGTAGTAGATGCTGATTCCTTCATGGAAGTGCAAGCTGATTTTGCGAAAAATATCGTCATCGGTTTAGCACGCATCAAAGGGGAGGCAGTTGGATTAATCTGTAACCAGCCGAAATTTATGGCTGGGGGATTGGACATTGATTCATCAGATAAAGCATCAAGATTTATTCGTTTCTGTGATGCGTTCAATATTCCATTGATTACCTTTGAAGATGTATCCGGTTTCTTCCCAGGCGTTAAACAGGAGCACGGGGGCATCATCCGCCATGGGGCGAAAATCCTGTTTGCTTATTCAGAAGCAACGGTTCCAAAATTAACCGTTATTTTACGTAAGGCATATGGCGGCGCCTATGTTGCTTTAAACAGTAAGTCAATTGGAGCCGATCTAGTATTTGCTTGGCCAAATGCAGAAATCGCCGTTATGGGACCACAGGGAGCTGCAAATATCATTTTCGCCAAAGAAATCAATAACAGTTCAAATCCTGAAGAAACACGGGCGCAGAAAATTGAAGAATACAAGCAGAAGTTCTCCAATCCTTATGTTGCTGCCTCAAAAGGAATGGTCGATGATGTTATTGACCCGCGCGAAACTAGAATTAAAATCGTCCAGGCGCTTGAAATGCTCCGGACAAAAAAGGAATCTAGACCACTTAAAAAACACAGCAATATTCCTCTATAATGGTTTATGTCAAACAATAGAGGAACGAGAAAACAGTCGGTTTTATTTTGTACCGGCTGTTTTTTTTTGTCTGAGAAGTCTTGAAATGATGAAATTCCATTATATTTGCTGCCTAATTTCGGGAGAGGTATACTAGTAGAAAATAAAGTACATGGAGGAATGGTAGAATCATGAATCAGGAGCGTTTATTAAATGAATTTTTGGAGCTAGTCCAAATTGATTCTGAAACGAAATATGAAGCAGAAATAGCCAAAATTTTAAAAGAAAAATTCACCGCTTTAGGTGTTGAGGTATATGAAGATGATACGACAGCTATCACTGGTCACGGAGCAGGTAACTTAATTTGTACGCTCCCGGCGACAAAAGAAGACGTTGACTCGATTTATTTTACCTCCCATATGGATACAGTCGTGCCCGGTAAGGGAGTAAAGCCATCCATTCAGGATGGGTATGTTGTCACAGATGGAACCACCATATTAGGGGCGGATGATAAGGCTGGGCTTGCTGTCATGCTGGAGGTTGTCAGAGTATTGAAGGAAGAAAATATCCCGCATGGAATGATACAATTTATTATCACCGTAGGCGAGGAATCCGGCCTCAATGGGTCCAAGGCACTTGATCGCAATTTGATCAAGGCGAAATTCGGCTATGCCTTGGACAGCGATGGAAAAGTAGGTAATATTGTCGTGGCAGCTCCGACACAGGCGAAAATTAAAGCTGTGATACATGGAAAAACGGCCCATGCAGGTGTTGCACCGGAAAAAGGGGTTTCCGCCATAACAATAGCCGCCAAGGCGATTTCCAGAATGCCGTTAGGCCGGATTGATAAAGAAACAACGGCCAATATTGGTCGTTTTGAAGGCGGCCAGCAGACGAATATTGTCTGTGATCGTGTTGATATTCTTGCAGAAGCCCGCTCGATAGTTTCGGAAAAAATGGAAGCACAAGTGCAAAAAATGAAGGATGCCTTTGAAGCGGTAGCAAAGGAAATGGGTGGTCGTGCCGATGTGGAAGTGACAGTGATGTACCCCGGCTTCAAGTTTGCTGATAGCGATCATGTCGTAAAGGTCGCGAAAAAAGCTGCTGCTAATGTCGGACGTACCTCAGAGCTTCTGTACAGTGGTGGAGGCAGTGATGCCAATGTGATCGCTGGATTTGACATTCCAACGGTCAATCTCGCTGTAGGATACGAGGATATTCATACGACAAATGAAAAGATACCAGTAGAAGAGTTATATAAGCTTGCTGAAATGGTCATAGAGATTGTGAAAGTGGTCGGAGAAAAGTAAGTATTTGAAGCACACATAGATAAAATGACAACTTAGATCATATTAGCTTTTCTTCATTAAGGCAATGAAGGTCAAATTTCTGGACATGAATGGGAGAACAGGGGAAATTCTTCATTGGGTCTATGTATGAAGGATGAAAACCTGTTCTAGACAATGAAAACTGTCCTTTTCAGCGGTTTGCAGAAAACAGAAGTCAGCCGTATGCATGCGATTAGTTTGTAAGACAGGAAGTGTAATACTCATGAAGGAAATGTATCCGAAAAAGGGACGGGTCATTTTACATGTTGATATGAATAGCTTCTATGCATCCGTTGAAATGGCGTATGATCCTTCTCTGAAAGGAAAGCCACTGGCGATTGCCGGTAATCCGGAGGAGAGAAGGGGTGTCATTGTAACCTGCAGCTACGAAGCAAGGAAACTGGGAATCAAAACGACAATGTCCGTTTGGGAGGCAAAAAAGCTCTGCCCAAATCTCATTGTTCGGAAACCGAACTTTGAACGGTATCGGATAGCATCAAAGGGAATGTTTGCCATCTTATCCCAATATTCCGATTTTGTTGAACCCGTCTCGATTGATGAAGGCTACCTTGATATTACAGACAGCTGGGAGTTAGGCACCCCGCTTGAAATCGCTATTCAGATTCAGAAGCAGATTATACGTGAGCTAGACCTGCCCTGCAGTATTGGAATTGCACCCAATCGTTTTCTTGCTAAGACTGCTTCTAATATGAAAAAACCGCTCGGCATTACCATCCTGCGCAAACGTGATATACAAAAGGTTCTCTGGCCGCTTCCGGTTATTGACATGCACGGGATCGGCAAAAAAACCGCAGAAAAACTGAATGGAATCGGAATTTTTACGATAGGAGACTTGGCTGGTGCCCATGATATACAATTAAAGGCATTGCTTGGCATTAATGGACTGCGTTTAAAAGAGCGGGCCAATGGCATCGATCATCGTCCAGTCGATCCTGAGGCAGCCGCTGAATTTAAAAGCATCGGCAACTCCACCACATTGCCGCGTGATGTGTCTAATCAGCAGGAACTGTTAGAAATTCTTGAGCATTTATCCGAAAAAACAGCATTACGAATGAAACGAAAAAAAGTCTTCGCTGCATTGGCAGGGATCACTATTCGTTACCACGATCGGCATACGATTACCCGGAGTAAAAAACTGCTGAATCCCATCAGCACAAAGGAAGAAATTTTCCAAGAAAGCAAATGTCTGCTTTTGAAAAACTGGAATGGAGATCCGGTCCGGCTTCTTGGGGTAACGGTCGCTGATCTAGTGGAGAGAAGCCATGCGGTCAAACAACTGGACTTGTTTTCCTACGAAACGGATGCTGAAAAGGAACCTTTATTGGATACGATTGAACATTTGCGAAAAAAATATGGAAATAAGATTATTGAGCCGGCTTCTGATTTGACGCAAGAGATGAAGGAGGAGCATAACAGCGTTTCAGAAACCAGTTTCAGCAAAGACTTCCTTGATTTTTTTTAAAAAGATTAGGGTCCCTGATTAATTCTTTTCCGATATTGTCAAACTATAAAGGAATCATTTGGGGAGTCTTGAAGGTTCTCAAGATGGATATACATAGTTTGGAAGGGATGTTAAAAAATGAAAAAACAACAGTTTGGTGTAATCGGCCTAGCGGTCATGGGAAAAAATCTAGCGATGAATATTGAATCAAAAGGCTACACTGTTTCTGTCTATAACCGTTCAAAAGAGAAAACAGAGCAAATGCTGGTTGAGACAAAAGGACGGAATATTACAGGAACCTATTCTATTGAGGAATTTATTCAATCACTGGAAAAACCGCGAAAAATCATGATGATGGTTAAGGCGGGGGCACCAACAGATGCTACAATCGAACAGTTGATTCCCTATTTAGAAAAGGGAGATATCCTTATTGATGGAGGAAATGCCTATTTTACTGATACACAGCGGCGCAATCAGCATTTAAGCGGGTTAGGAATTCATTTCATTGGAACGGGTGTTTCCGGTGGTGAAGAAGGAGCATTGAAAGGACCTTCCATTATGCCGGGAGGACATAGGAGTGCTTATGAATTAGTGGCACCAATATTTAAGGATATTTCGGCAAAGGTTGGGGGAGAACCTTGTACAACTTATATCGGACCTAATGGAGCCGGACATTATGTCAAAATGGTCCACAATGGGATTGAATACGGTGATATGCAGCTGATTTGCGAAGCTTACTTCATTTTAAAACATGTATTAGGCTTGAGTACAGAAGAACTGCACGAGGTCTTTTCCGAATGGAATAAAGGGGAGCTTGACAGCTATTTGATCGAGATTACAGCGGATATCTTTACGAAAAAGGACGAGGAAACAGGTCTGCCATTAGTTGATGTGATACTCGATACCGCCGGACAAAAGGGAACAGGTAAGTGGACAAGCCAGAATGCACTGGATCTCGGTATTCCATTGCCGATCATTACTGAATCGGTCTTTGCTCGTTTTATTTCCGCGTTAAAGGAGGAAAGGATTGCCGCAAGCAAGATTTTGCACGGACCTGCGGTAAAGCCTTTTACCGGTGATAAAAAAGGGTTTATTGAGTCGGTTCGCAAGGCTCTTTATATGAGCAAAATCTGCTCCTATGCCCAAGGATTTGCCCAAATGAAGGCTGCCTCAGTGGAATATGACTGGAATTTGCAGTACGGTGAGATTGCGATGATCTTCCGCGGTGGCTGCATCATCCGGGCACAGTTTTTACAACGGATTAAGGAGGCCTATGATCGAGAGCCTGAATTAAGGAATCTGCTCCTTGATCCGTATTTTAAAGAGATTGTGGAAAATTACCAGCAGTCATTGCGGGATATTGTATCCTATGGAGTACAGGCAGGAATTCCGGTTCCTTGCTTCTCGGCCGCATTAGCGTATTATGATAGCTATCGGACAGCCGTTCTACCAGCCAATCTGCTGCAGGCACAGCGTGATTATTTTGGTGCTCATACGTATCAACGGACAGATAAGGAAGGAATCTTCCATACAAACTGGCTGGAATAAGCCAGTTGGAAAAAAGAGCTATTCTAGAAAACAAAGGTGTCAGGCATTACAATCCAGTATCTATATCCCTTTGCATCAATCTGCACAGGATATAGATCAACGGTGGATGCCTGACACCTTATGTTATAGTCTCTTTTTGGCTTTCCGGAAAGGAGAAAGGTGACTTAGTTTGTTTGGAATGCTTATGTGCAATTTGTCTCTACCTCAAGCTCGGAAATTGGCCACCAGTAATAACCGTCCTTCGCAAGCAGGATATCACTTTCCCTTGGACCGGCAGAACCGGACTCATAGTTAGGGAAATTGGCAGACGAGTTTTCCCATACCTGCGAAATATTGTCGACAAAATTCCATGATAAGGCGACTTCGTCCCAATGAGTGAAATTCGTCGCATCGCCGTGCATGCAATCATACAGCAGTTTTTCATACGATTCAGGTGTATTATATCCATGGATGCCGGTATTGGCATAGCTGAGTTTTACGGGTGTAGCATTGATGCCTTGGCCTGTTTTCTTTGCATTTAAATGAAGCGTAATCCCTTCTTCAGGCTGGATGTGGATAACAAGCAGATTAGGATTTAATTGCTGCTCTGCCTGATAGTAAAGATTCATCGGAACATCCTTAAATTGAATCACAATCTTCGTTGACTTTGTTCGCATTCTTTTTCCGGTTCGGATATAGAACGGAACGCCAGCCCAGCGGAAATTATCGATTAACAGCTTGCCAGCGACAAAGGTTTCCGTATTGGAATTAGAATCAACCATCGGCTCGTTCCGATAGGAAGAAACTTCTTGACCCTCGATTCGTCCTCCACCATATTGTCCTCGGATAAAATATTTATGTACCTTCGTCCCTTTAATCGGACGCAATGCGCGCAGGACTTTGACCTTTTCAGAACGGATTTCACGTGTTTCCAGTTTGATAGGCGGTTCCATAGCCAAAAGGGCTACGATCTGGAGAATATGATTCTGCACCATGTCCCGTAAGGCCCCGCTTGTTTCATAATATCGACCTCGCTCCTCCACACCGAGAATCTCACTTGATGTAATTTGGATGTTGGAGATGTAACGGTTATTCCATAGCGGTTCGAAAATTGCATTAGCAAAACGGATCACTTCAATGTTCTGTACCATTTCCTTACCGAGATAGTGGTCAATTCTATAAATATCTTCTTCTTCAAAGGCGGTTCGAATTTGCTTGTTCAGTTCAATGGCAGAATTTAGATCACGACCAAAAGGTTTCTCAATTACGAGACGCTTAAAGCCTGACACATCGGTAAGTCCGTCCTTCTTCAAATGGATGGCAATGGTACCGAAAAATTCCGGAGCCATCGCCAAATAAAACAGTCGATTTCCTTCTGTTTCGTATTGCTGGTCCAAATGACTTGCCATTTCTTTTAGAACGTTATACGAAGCTGAATCGGCTACATCGTGTGAATGATAGTAGAAATGTGAGATAAACTGGTCGATCTGGTCTTTTTGACCAGACGTACCCTTCACTGAGTTCTTGACGTTATCCTGAAACTGTTCATTGGTTAACGTTCTTCGTGCCACGCCAATAACGGCAAAGTGCTCAGAAATTTGTCCCTTTACATATAATTGATAGAGTGAAGGGAAGAGCTTACGGTTCGCTAAATCTCCTGTTGCCCCAAAAATCATGATCAATACCTTTGGTTTATCGATTTGTTTCACAATATATGTACCTCCCTTTACAGGAAAATATTCTTCTATAACGTTAGATGATGAGAATTTTAGCCTTTTTAAGGCATTTAGACAACTATTTTGATTTCCTAGTTTTATTTTTGTCAAAAACAGCAGAACTATCCTGTCTTTTCAAAAGTTCCTTTCCTTGTTAGGCTGTTGTTCGCTATAATAATTTTAATGTGTTTTTTCGGAAAGGAGAACATTATGGAAGTATTTTTTTTAGGAACAGGTGCAGGAATCCCGTCAAAGGCGAGAAATGTAACGGCGATTGCCTTAAAGCTCTTGGAGGAGCGGCGCTCGATCTGGCTGTTTGATTGCGGAGAAGCAACACAGCATCAAATATTACATACTTCGCTCAAACCGGGAAAAATTGAAAAAATCTTTATTACCCATCTTCATGGGGATCATATTTACGGGTTACCGGGTCTTCTGGCAAGCCGATCGTTCCAGGGCGGCGAATTGCCTTTAACAATTTACGGTCCAGTAGGGATTAAAGCATTTGTTGAGACAAGCCTGCGTGTAAGCGGTACTTATCTAAAGTATCAATTGGACATCGAGGAAATCAGCGAAGGAATCCTGTTTGAGGATGAACAGTTTATCGTGGAAGCTGGGTTGCTGGAGCATGGGATTCAATCATTCGGCTTCCGGATTATTGAAAAAGACAGACCGGGAACGTTGTTAGTTGAAAAACTGAATGAACTAGGGATTAAACCGGGACCGCAGTATAAAAAAATCAAAGCAGGGGAGCCTGTGATATTGGAAGACGGAACGTTGCTAAAGGCGGACCGATTTCTTGGACCGCTGCAGAAGGGCCGGGTTGTAACCATTCTGGGAGATACAAGAAAATGCGAATCTATTAAGCGTTTGGCAGCGGAAGCAGACCTGCTCGTTCATGAGGCGACCTTCGCGAAGGAGGACGGAGAGCTGGCCTACAGTTATTTCCATTCTACCACAGGTGAAGCTGCAGAAACTGCGAAAGAAGCCGGAGCTAAAAGGCTTTGTCTGACTCATATCAGTTCACGCTATGATAGGGACGCAGCGAAAGAGCTGTTGTTGGAGGCCCGCTCTATTTTCCCAGAGACAGAAATTGCTGAAGATTTCAAATGTATTACCATTCCCCGTTCATAAGGGGAGCGTTTTGCTATATTAGGCTGATCACCTGTATGCCTACAGCATGAAAGGATACAGCCCCATCAGGAGGAATCATCTTTGGAACAGAAAGAACAATGGTCATCAAAAATTGGTTTTATTCTTGCATCGGCAGGTTCTGCAATTGGTCTTGGAGCGATTTGGAAGTTGCCGTATGTTACCGGGACAAGCGGCGGCGGTGCTTTCATCACTATATTCATCTTGTTTTCGCTGCTAATTGGGTTCCCGCTGCTTTTGGCAGAATTCGTCATCGGACGCAGTACTCAAAAGGAAGCGATTAGCGCTTATAAAGAGATTGCCCCGGGAACTCGCTGGCATTGGGTCGGCTATCTCGGTGTGACTACGTGCTTTATTTTATTATCCTTTTACAGTGTGATCGGTGGCTGGATTATTCAATATATCGTGTTTGGTCTCACCGGTCGCGTTGGTACAGGAAATGTAAATTATGAAACCTTGTTTAATGAATCGGTTTCTAATCCGTTTTTAGTAATCGGAGCGCAAGCACTTTTCTTAATCATTACGATTCTCGTAGTCGGTCGGGGCATCCAGAAGGGTATTGAATCGGCCAGTAAGTTTATGATGCCGGCTCTCTTTGTCTTATTTATTGTATTGATTATCCGTTCTCTAACGCTTGAAGGGGCGATGGCAGGGGTTACTTTTTTCCTGGCTCCTGATTTCTCGAAGTTGTCTTCCCAGAGCATCCTCTACGCCCTTGGACAGTCGTTCTTTTTATTAAGTGTCGGGGTTTCGGTTATGGTAACATACAGCTCCTATTTATCTAAGAATGAAAGCATTGTGCAGCCAGCCTTATCCGTTGTAATGATGAATTTATTTATTTCTATTTTGGCAGGCCTTGCAATTTTTCCGGCTGTTTTCTCGTTAGGCTTTGAGCCTACGGCAGGTCCGGGTCTCCTTTTTATCGTCTTGCCTTCGGTTTTTGAAAAAATGGTTTTGGGAAATCTCTTTCTGCTTGTTTTCTTAGTCTTATTTTTGTTTGCCACGCTGACATCGGCGTTTTCTTTACTCGAAATAGTTGTTGCCTCTATTTCAAGAGGCAAAGGTGGAAGAAACCGGTTATCCTGGATGATTGGTACTGCCATTTTTATCGTCGGAATTCCTTCTGCTTTGTCATTTGGTATACTCGGGGACATTTCCTTGTTTGACAAAACTATTTTTGATGCAGCAGATTTTCTTGTCAGCAATATATTAATGCCGATTGGCGTATTGCTTATTTCCATTTTCGTTTCCTATAAAATGAAGAAGGATGTGCTGCAAAAAGAGCTGATTCAAAACGCCAAATACAAACCGTTGTTTCATGTCTGGTATTTCTTGCTGCGCTACGTGATTCCTATCGTGATAATCGTTGTGTTCATTGATTCATTGCACAAATCTTGAAAGAAGAAAGGTGTCCGAAATATCGGGCACCTTTCTTCTTGTCTTTGGTTGCGTATGTTCACTGCTTTTATT
>NZ_CAMLDX010000090.1 GCF_946478885.1 uncultured Bacillus sp.
TATGAATTTATAGCTTGTTATTTAATGCAATTTGTTCGAATTGCACGTTAACCTTTTAAGACATTTTCTAATATCTCAATAGTCTCAACACTTTTTAATTTATTTGACTATCCTTTGCACGAAAATTCCAATTGGAATTTCGTAGTGTTCATCCTTTTCAGCCTGTTCAATAAGCCATAAAGTCATCAACAATTTCTTGACTTACTATTTCATATCCAACAATTGAAAAGTAAAATCACCGTCCATAGCTCATCAGCATAATACCTGTAATTACAAAAATCGGAGAATATTGCCGAAACGTTCCCGTGTTTTTATAAGATTTTCAACTCATTTGCTTATTAAACCCATCTTGACCATCTCTTCAAAATTGTCAAGATGGGGAAACGATCCGGCACTCCATTCTTAACTAATAGAGGAAAGAGGTGTTGCAAACGAAATAAATTCTTTTCAAAGCAACACCTCTTCGTAAAATGAAACTTAAGTTGTAAGCTTTAGTATTAGAATGTTGGCAATGTTGCTACTCCCACAACATACATCAATGCTCGTCCAATAACCGTACCTATTAAAACAGCAATAAAGAGTATTGTATAGGTACTTGAAATATTTTTTTTCACGGTAGCAACTGGCCCCTCGTTCGAACCGGAAACCTGACTCCCATTCCAAAACTTGAACATCATCGTAAAAGGTAGTACACAGGCTAGTAAAACATATAAACCAAACCAAATAGCATATTGATTGGTAATAAGATGTAAAGCCCCTTGGAGCCTAAGAGTTGCTACATCGTCCGTAACAACCTGTCCAAGAACTGAAATCATCCATACCGTAGAAACGAAAAGAGCTAATCCGCCGAAAACCGAAAGACTGACTAATGTTCTTAAAGATTTATGATTGAAACCTAAATTACCCAAAACAAGTGCTCCAAAAGCCCCTAAGAGAAGGGTTGTTCCCAAAAACGACATCGGAACCCATCCAGAATTCCATGCAGTCTGCGCAGGAAGAAGATAGATCATTGAACTAGAGACAATCGATATGAGGCCAAGGACCGTCGTAATGAAACCAAGAAAAACTCGTTTCGATTGTCGCTTTTTGAACCAGAAATAGCTATATACAAGTGCAGCTAACGCAAAAATTCCAGAAAAGAGTACTTCACGACTTAACCAAGAACTTCCTAAATTCAGCAAAGAGTTCACTGCATGCAATGGATTTCCTAAATGCAGAAATGATGAGAAAATGCCGATAACAGTCAAAGGAAATATTGACATCCCTAGAATACGGACCATCTTTGGGGTTCCGGATTGACTTTTTTGGTCAATTAATGTAACAGCCAATGCTAAACCACATGCTAACTGTAAAGTGATTGTAAATATTACTAAGGGCCATTCCATAGAAAATTCCACCTCTCTTAACCCTTCATTGCCTCAGGTTTTACTTTGTAGCGGGTTGAAGGTTTTGTGATACCACTTGAGGGAAGGTTGTGAATCGAAATTGTAGCACCTGGTCGATTTTCAAAATCAGACAACTTTCCAATCTCAATGGCACGCGTTGGACATGCACTTACACAAGCTGGTAGCTCTCCTTCTTTCACAAGATCGATACACATGTTACACTTTCTCACCTTACCCACTTCTTCGTTAAACTGTGGAGCCCCATACGGGCATGCCCAGGTACAATAACGGCATCCAATACAGCGATCCGGATCATGCATGACTATACCATCTTCACGCTTGGTGTATGCCCCTGCCGGGCAGACTTTTACACATTGTGGATCTTCACAATGATTACAAGACATGGAGATGTTATATGCAAAGATTTTGGGATACTCTCCTATTTCAAAACTTCTCACTTTACGAATTTTTTGTCCCAAAGCCGCATTGTTGATATCTTTACAAGCAATTTCACAGGTTTTACAATTGATGCATTTGGTTGTATCGACGTAAAACGCCATTTGATCTTTCGCCACGACTTACCCCTCCTCTTTTAGAGTTTTTCAACCTGTACCAGGTTAGTATGTTGACCGTTCCCATGGGCAAGAGGTGTAGGGAGTTGACTGGTAAGAACATTAATGCACCCTCTTTGGCAAACCCCTTTATCATCAGGAGTATACCAAGCGCCTTGAGGAATAGACACAACCCCTGGATGAATTCTCTTTGTAATACGGACAGGGATCACAAGCGCTCCACGCTTATTGTATACTTTGGCTTTATCCCCATCTTGTAGCCTACAAGCCTGAGCATCTCCAGGGTTCATCCACATCATTTGCGGCTCAGCCTCTTCCATCCACGGAGTTTCATCCCATGTTGAATGGGTACGCCTTTTAATATGAGGTCCAATACACTGGAACGGATATTTTTTTCTGAGCGGATCCTCAGGTCCCTCTACGGCTGGAATGTATTTTGGTACTCCAGGAATTTCATCATTTTCCATTTCAAAGAGAGTTTTTGAGAAAATCTCAATTTTCCCTGAAGGGGTTTGAAAGGGATTGTTAGCTGGATCCTTAATTTCTTTTTCGTATGCAACATACTCGATGGCATCTTTTCTATAGAGGCCCTTTTTCTTAAGTTCCTCCCAGCTTGGGAATTGAGGGTCCGATTTCTGTGCATCGGCAACCAGCTGTTTTATCCAATCTTCTTGGGATTTTCCTTCAGTAAATTTTTTCCCAAGACCTAGTTTCTCGGCAACTTTACTCATCCACCAGTAATCGTTCTTACATTCACCCGGTGGTTCAATGGCCTTATTTCCAAATAGGATATAGTTTTCACCTGTCCACGGCCAGCCAAAGTCATACCTTTCCAAGGCATGATCAGATGGCAAAAGAATATCAGCAAACTTCGCACTTGACGTCATAAAATGTTCTGATACTACGATATATTCCAGTTTACTTTCATCTTTAAGGATTTCTACCGTTTTATTAATATCCGCGTGCTGATTAACTAAAGTATTGCTGCCTAAATTCCACATGAACTTAATATTGCTCTTCAACGGACCATCCTGTACACCGTCTTTTTCAGTCATCTCGGTTCCACGAACCACAGCATCTGTCCACATAAACACAGGGATTTTTGTTTTCACAGGATTGTCCCCTGTTGGTAAGCCATTTACACCTACTCCTAAATTACGGCTACCTTCGCCACCACCCCAGCCACCGCCAAGAACTCCAATGTTTCCTGTCATTGCGGCAAGAACAATACCAGCACGAACAGAAGATTCACCTTGTGCGTGACGCTGCGGACCAAGACCTTGAATCAACTGAGCGGGTTTTGTTGTTGCATACTCTCTTGCCAGTTTTTTAATCGTCATAGCATCGATTCCTGTAATATCAGCAGCCCACTCAGGAGTCTTTGGCTGTCTATCTGTAGTTCCTAGAATATAACTTTTATAAGAATTTCCTGCTGGAATCCCTTCAGGCATATGTTCTTCATCAAAGCCGATTACATATTTATCTAAGAAGGATTGATTATGTAAATTTTCTGAAATCATGACATAAGCCATAGCTGAGAATAAAGCTGTATCGGTTGATGGCGCAATTGGAATCCACTGATCCCCAAAGGTTGCAGCAGTTTCGGTATAACGGGGATCGATAATAATAACTTTGGCACCGGCCTCTTTCGCTTTTGCTAAGTAGTAGTTTGAGTTCGTCTCAAAGATAGTTTCAGCTGGATTAAATCCACTTAAAATAATAAGCTTTGAATGAGGCAAAGTTTGATAACTACTAGTATCTCGATATCCCATCACATAGGGAGCAGTATAATTTAAACAAGCCGAACTATAGGAATTATAATAGCCGAGAAAACCACCCATGAGATTCATTAACCGCTTGGCACAACTTGCTCCGCTTGTGGCTCCACAGTCCCCAGTAGCATAATTAATATAAACTGACTGTGGTCCGTATTGATCTACAACTTCTTTAAGATTTTTGGCAATTAGATCTACTGCATCATCCCAACTAATTCTCTCAAACTTACCTTCACCACGTTTACCCACTCTCTTCATGGGATATTTCAAGCGGTCTGGATGATAAACTCGGTTACGTGTTGCACGTCCTTTGAGACAAGCACGTAATTGGGGATTATTTTCCGTGTCCGGCGTATCATCCGTTGTAATTCTAACAACTTTACCATCTTTTACATGGGCTTTGATCTGACAACGGCCCCCACAGTTGTGGTTACATAATACAGGAATAATTTGTGTACCTTCGTCAGTAGTTACTGCTGAAGCTAATTGTTCGTTTGTAAGGGCTTCCCACGTTCCTGAAACTGCCACTGTTCCTGCAACACTTCCGGATAATTTGAGGAAGGCTCTTCGGTCAAGTTTAATACTCATTCCTGTTCCTCCGATACTATCATTTTTACTTTGGAAAACTGCAACAAGTTAAAGTGCTTTCATCTTTTGTTTCGACTTTTGGTTGTTTTTAGGAAATGTTCTCCGTAGTCTAGAAAAACTATTGTTGTCACTAGTCTACTGTGCAAAACTGATCGATTGCAGACTTTAACTATGTTTTTACTTCTAACTATACATACCCCCTAAAATATTTTAATAACACTATAATGTTATCTCGATATAATTTTATACCTTGTATAGGATTGGGAATATGTATATTTTTTTACATATATTCAACAATAAATTGTCCTTTAGAAAATTCACTAAATATCATCGAAGGGAAGTGGACAGTAAGAATTATCTGTGCCTTATCACTCAATAACAGGTTAAGATATACCGTATGACTTATGATTTGAGTGGGCATACCAGATGAACTATGTTTCGATTTAAAATTGTCTGTAATGTAGAGGAATTCACTAAGTAGTGGTTTATAGGGTCTTGGAATGTATGAATTTTCTTTAGTGCAGAAATAACATCAGTTCATGTTAATCTAATTATTTGGGCATTTTCTCCTAGTAGTTTTTGGTGCACTGCAATTTGCGCTTCGTCGAGTACCCCTCTAATCTTAAATTAAAATAATAGATTAAAATTATCACCACAAATCCATGCATCCGGGATAGAACCTGAATTATCCTTATATTTATTTTGGTTATCGATAGCTTTTTGAAATTTATTCTGTTGAAATCGATCCAGAGGGGAATTTAAGTTCAGTTGGACACATAGAGGGAGCCGAGGAATTCATTACTGTATTTGATGGGGAAATTGATATTACTGTAAGCGAAAGTAAGTATAATTTGAAAAAAGGTGATTCAATAAGATTCAAGGCAGATAAACCACACGCATACTCTAATGCAGGACAGGTATTATCTCGTTTAAGTATGACAATATATTATCCAGATTAATACACATTCGTCTCTTCTTTATCAGCTAAGTTAAATGGCGCATTTGCAGGGTTAACACTCCATCTGTTTTGATAAATTTTTGTTTTGCCATAGAAGGTTATTTCAATACTAACTGTTTTAGATTGTGAAGAATTTTTTGAAGAGTTGATGGTAAAGATTTAGGTGCGATCTAACGATATATGTAAGGAAAATGGTAAAATAAAAGGAATGAAATGGAAGGGAAGGGAGAATAATGAATGCAAGTGTAAATATCGGGGATATGATTTTTCAATTATTGTTTCTAGGAGTTCCAATATTAATCATGGCCATTCTCCTATTATTTTGGCGTTCTTCAAAAAAGCGAAATGAGCAATTAAATCGTATTGAAGAAAAGTTGGATTCATTGCAGAAAAGAATAGATGAAGAAAATGCCTAAGATATGGTGGAAAAGATAGGCACAGCGGGCATGAAATCACACATCCAAGTAATAAAATGAGCCTAGGTTTTATTGTCAACAAGCAAAAATTTCATGAGATTTGTGGCAATTAAGTATTTTACATGCAAAATTACTCATTCATGCAACACGCTTTGTATCATACCTCTTGATTCAGAGTGAAGTTGCATTTTTTTACATATGAAAACTTATGACAATATAATAAAATGGAGTTAATAGAACTGTACAAGGATGATGATTTTTGGAACAAACTATGAAAAAAATTATTGAAGCGAGTTACTTGACAGCAGACTCCGCGGCCCATTACCGAACCATTCTCCGCTATTTTTACCATCAGCATGAAAGAATGAGAGATTATATTACCCCAGAGGAAATATTGGAATTCATGCGCTCCATTCCTTCATTTTCCGATTATCAAGAGGAACAGCTCCATCAGCAGTTAGCACAGCTTGTAAAATGGAATAATTTGATTGCTCGGCAAGATATGACCAATGCCAAAACAATAGAAGAATATAAAAAGAAACGATTCCGCTATCAATGCACACCTTATACGGTTGAAATAGAAAGAATGCTAGTTCAACTGGAGAAAATGGGTGACTCCTTTCAAGGGTCACTCGAGCGTTCCCAGTTTGAGCGGTTGCTCCAAGCACTGACAGACCTGCAAAAAGAACTGGATCATCACTTGCCTAAATCGAATGAAGAATACATGCGGCTTTGGGAGGATATTCTTCGCTTTTTTCAATCAATTCGGACCAGTACGGCCGATTATATTGCCTATATAAACAGTGAACAGACTGACCAGCGTATGCAAACCGAGGCATTTCTTGTTTATAAAAATCAATTCACCACCTATTTGCGTGATTTTATTGTTTCTCTGCAAAAAACATCTTTGCAAATTCGACAGATTTTAACAGAATTGTCACTAGTGAAATTGCAAGCTTTTTTTCAAAAATTAATCCAACATCGCCAAGCGGTCCCACGGATGGAGGACGTTTCCTCCTCCACAGCTGATTGGCTAATTGAATATCAGGAATATTGGTCATCTTTGCAACAATGGTTCTTGGGAGCAGCAGCTCACCAAAGTGAACTTGATACCTTGCAATGGCAAACGAATGAAATGATCCGGAGGATGACAAGGTATGTTCAGCGAATTGGCGAGAGACACCAGTACTTCCGCAGCCGCAAAAAAGATTATTTGCACTTGGCCAGGTGGTTTTCACAATGTAGAGACATCGAGGAAGCACATAAGTTGTCATCCGTTGTATTTGGATCGATGACGATTAAACATTTGCAGCTGGAGGAGGCGACCACGGAAAACCTTCATGTTGATACATGGGACGAGGCACCTGTCGAGCTGACTATAAAACCAAGAACCGTTCGTTACCGCGAGAAAACAAAACCGGGATCATTCCATTCCCATGAAAAAAGAAAACAAGTACAGCGGCAACAATATTTGCAGGAACGGGAACAAGAGAAACAATTAATAGAAAAATACATGAGTCAAGGGAAAATCCAGCTTTCTTCACTTCCAATGGTAGAACCTTTTATTCGTAAAGTTTTGCTAAGCTGGATTGGCAGATCGATGGCAAATATAAATCGTGAAGTAAAAACTGATTATGGCTTGATTGTTACAGTCGAACTGGATCGTAAAAAAACGATCACCTTAAAAGCGGAAGATGGGGACTTAATTATGCCGGATGCTACATTTTTATTAAAGGAAATGAGGTAGCTGAAATGGAACAAAATCAGTTGTTTGATGAAAAGGCGATCCAGGGATTAGACCTGCTGTTTCATCATTATTGGATTCTGCGCGCCCAGCAGCCCGAATGGTATCAGCTTATTCGTGAGCGGGAGAAGGTTTTGCGCCGATATATCGATGAAAAATTCGGGCTCCGGCTGATTGTTCACCAGCATTTTATTAAATTGGAAAAAATCCCGGTAGAACCGGAAGCTTGGATGGGAATTCAAGATTTCCAAGAACCGATGGACTATTCTATTTTTTGCTGTGCCCTTTCCTTTTTAGAAGGTAAAGCAGTGGACGAACAATTTTTACTTTCAGAGCTTTGTCAGGAAATCCAGGTTGATTATCCAGGGGATACTCCCCTGGACTGGACACTATACATCCATCGAAAATCATTGATAAGAGCTGTAAAAGCGTTAGTGGATTTTCAATTAATTCGAACGATTGATGGGGACATTGGACGATTTGACCATCATGAAGAACAAGAAGTTCTATATGAGGCAACTATTTACAGTCGATATTTTATGAGAACGTATCCTGATGATTTTTCGAACTTCAATCATTGGGGCGAATTGGTAAAGGAAGACTGGAAATTCAATCAAGAGGATAGGAGAAGAAATCGGGTATACCGTAAGCTTTTCTTCTCACCAGGATTGAATCGCAAGGATATGCAAGACCCGGACTTTCTTTATATCCGCAACTTTCGCAACCGACTTGCAGAGGATATTGAGAAGCACAGTGATTATAAATTGCATGTATATAAAAATGCCGCCTTTCTCTCGATTGCAGAGCAAAGACAGTATCATCAAATTTTCCCGAATGCAAAGGCATCAAGTGATATTATTCTGCAACTTTCAAAATATATTCATGGACAGCCGGAACGCTTTAAAGCAAACGAAAATGGAGAAATACTGCTGACAGAAGGGGAATTGGAACAAATGATTGATGAATTGCGTCAGGAGTATGGGACGGGATGGTCCAAATATTTTCGGGAGTTGAGCACGAACGGAATCTGCTCGGAGCTCATTGCAGCGCTGAAAGACTGGATAATGGTCGAAGTGGATGAGGAATCGTCGTTGATCCGGATTCAATCGTTAACAGGTGTTATGACGGGGCGATACCCTCGTGATTATGATGCAGGAGGAACGAAAATATGACTGAGGCAAAATGGGTAATAAACCGAGCGGGTTTATTGAATTTTTGGTATTACGATGATGAAATATTTCATTTCTCTGATGGTAAGCTTTTACTCAGGGGTACGAACGGCTCAGGAAAATCTGTAACGATGCAAAGCTTCTTGCCTGTATTGTTAGACGGTAAAAAGTCCCCGGATCGCTTGGATCCTTTTGGATCCAGAGCACGGAGAATGGAAGATTACCTGTTAGGCGAAAAGGAAGTGGTTGATCGAGATGAACGTACAGGCTATCTTTTTATCGAATATAAGCAAGCTGGGTTAGAACGTTATATTACCACCGGGATCGGGATGCAAGCCAAACGACACAAGGGAATCAAATCCTGGTACTTTATCATAACGGACAATCGCAGAATCAAACATGATTTTGAACTGGCCCAAAACCATCTGGGAGATAAAGTGCCGCTGTCTGCCAAGGAACTTGATAATCGAATCGGTAGTGGCGGATACGTGGTACATTCCCAAAGTGAGTATATGGAACTTGTAAATAAATATATTTTTGGTTTTCAATCGATTGACGCCTATGAAGAATTAATTAAACTTTTAATCCAACTGCGAAGCCCGAAGCTTTCCAAGGATTTTAAACCGACCGTCATTTACGAAATTTTGGAGTCAGCACTTCCTCCATTGACTGATGATGAACTAAGGCATTTGTCTGACACGATTGAAAATATGGATCAAACCCAGCAACAGCTGGAACAGCTCCAGAGAGAACATGAATCCAGCAGTAGGATGGTTAAACAATACCATATGTATAATCAATATATTTTGGCTGAACGTGCGGCAAAATGGCAGACAGGTTTAATAAGAAGCCGTGATGCCCAACGGCAGGTAAATGAATTAACTGCTCAATCCCAGCAGTTAATGGAAGAGATAAAGAATCTTAAAGAAAGAAAACAACAATATGTCCGCAAAAGGGAGGTTGCTTCTGCAGAAAAGCTGCGGCTCGAGCGCCACGAAGTTTGGAATTTAGAAGAGGATAAACGAAAAAAACTAGAACATGTCCAATCACTAATCAAGGAAATCCGTTTGCTGCAAGCTAAATGGGATGGAAAAGATAAGCAATATCAAAGGATTAGTCAGGAGCGGGAGCAGACCCGTATGCAATTAGCCGAACAAGAAAAGAAGATGGAAGGCGTAATCGAGGAGCTTGATTGGCAAGCGGATGAATCCGCCTTTTCCGGGCATGAAGTGGATGTACATGACATGGAACGTCACAGGAAGGAAGAGTTTGATTTCTCTCTTTGGATTCAAGAGATTGGCAAACATGAACAACTACTGAACTCATTGAAAGGACTGGCAGATGAACAAGAACGCTTGTTAGAAGAGCATAAACGGCTTCAGCGTCAATCCTCCGATAAAAAGAAAGAAGTTGATGAGTTACGGAAGAATCTGGATCATTTAGAAGAATGGTTTACGGAGGAAAAACAGAAGCTTGAGCAGCAGGTATTTTCTTGGATCGAAAAGCATCCTCAGCTTCATTTTTCCAATGAAAATCTTCAAAAAATTGCCCGTTCCATCGAAGGCTTATATGAAGTGAACCGATATGATCAAGTTCGTGAAGAGCTTTTTGCAGTTATCAATGAATATGTTTTAAAAGTAAAACTAAATAAGGAACTGTTAGAAAATGAAATAAAAGTAAAAAAACAGGAGATCGTTCAAGCTCAAGCAAATTTGCAGCATTGGAAAACGCTAAAGATGCCTAATCCTGATAGAGCAAGCGATACGGTTACCTTCCGGGAGCAGCTGACAGAACAGGGGCTTACCTTTGTTCCATTTTATGCGGCTGTTGAATTTCAAGATCATGTGACGGAAGAGCAACGGGAGCGGATTGAGGCAGCGCTTAATCAAATAGGGATATTAGATAGTTTGATTACAGAGCAGACAATCTCTCCAACCCATGACCAAATAATCAGACCAGAGCCGAAATTGCTGGGCTATACATTAGCGGATTATTTAAGACCGGACTTGGAAGACGATAGTCTCATTTCAAATACTCTTGTGGATGAGGTGTTAAGAAGCATCCCGCTCGAACAGGATGGATCGGGATTTCATTTGGATGTGGATGGAAGCTACACACTTGGCTGTTTAGTGGGGCATGCACCGAATGAAGGATCTGCAAAGTATATTGGGCGTTCATCTCGCAAAAGATTTCAGCAGGAGAAGATCGAGGAATTTGGACAATTGCTGGAACAAATGCAATTGGAATTAGATGAGTTGAACAATCAAAAGGTATTGATAGAGGAAGAGCTTCGTCTCGCTGATGAATGGAAGCCAGCGATACCGACGGATCAAGAACTGAATCAGGTAAACATTCAAATTGAGAAAACAGGTCATCAACTGGAGGAACAGAAGAAAATACTTTTTCAACTGGACGAACAATGGAAGGCAATATTTGAACAATTACAACAAGTAAAGTTCCAACTCCATCAGCAAGGGAAGACTATCAATATTTCACTAACGAAAGAATCAATTGGTCAGGCCCTGAATGCCGCCAAACAATATCGTGAGTATTTGTATCAACTTAAAGATTTGTTCCAAAAATGTGTGTTTGCCCGGAAAACCATCCAAAGTTTTACAGAAAGGATTTCCGAACTAGAAGAGGAAATGGATGAAATCAGAGGTGAGCAAAACAGCAAAGATTCAACCTTAAAAAAACAAAAGGCAGAAATCCAGTCGATTGAGCAGCAATTGAAATTAAAGGGAATTGATGAGGTTAGGTTACGCATTCAAGAGGTGCAGAAGATTTTAAGTGAATCTGACGTAGAACTCAACAGATTACTGGAAACGATCCCGAAAATGGATGCTTCCTATGGATCTTGTTTAAAAGAACTAGAAACAGCCAAAACAAAATCTGATTTTTGGTCGCTTATGGAAAATGAATGGGAGCAAATGGTCAAAGCTGAACTAAACCGTGGGTTTATTGAAGACATGGAAAATGACTCGTCCAAGTTGGTTAAAGAGCTGGAACCGCTATTAACTAAATATGACCGTGCCAAGCTAAATGAACAGTTGACCAAGACTTTCGTCAATGAACAGGTCCATTTAACCGAATATCGAATGTTTGAATACCCCGAAGAAAGCGAAAAGCCTGATTGGTTTTCCCGTGATTGGGGAGAATATTATGAGCCGATTTTGAATGAATGGAATCAGCTAAAGGGTCGGCGCATTTTACAAATGGAATATAAAGGCCAGCGGGTCAGCCCTTATTACGTTCACTCCTCATTAGCCAAAGAGGTTGAAGACCAGAAAGGGTATCTTGATGAACAAGATCGACAGCTCTATCAAGATATTATTGTTAATACCGTAGGGGTCATTTTGAGGAATCGGATTCAACGTGCGGAAAAATGGGTACATCAGATGGATCAAATCATGAAAAACCGGGACAATTCTTCCGGATTAACGTTCTCTATTGCCTGGAAGCCGTTGACAGCTGAATCGGAGTCGGAATTGGATACAGATGATCTTGTCAAGTTATTGCAGCGGAACAGCAAATTTTTAAATGAAGAAGATTTGAATCGGATCACCAAACACTTCCAATCAAGGATTGCCAGGGCGAAGGAATTAATCCAACTACGTAATGAAGGTTCGACACTTCATCAGGTATTAAAGGAAGTGTTGGATTATCGGAAGTGGTTTACCTTTGTTCTTTCTTTTAAACGTGTTAATGAGCCTAAACGCGAACTTACCAATAATGCGTTCTTTAAATTCAGCGGTGGAGAAAAAGCGATGGCCATGTACATTCCATTGTTTACAGCGGCTTATTCTCGCTATAAGGAAGCAGGGACGATGGCTCCGTATATTATTTCACTTGATGAGGCTTTTGCTGGTGTCGATGAAAATAATATTCGCGACATGTTTGAAGTCGTAGAGCAGCTTGGCTTTAACTATATTATGAACTCGCAAGCATTATGGGGGGATTATGATACCATTTCCTCACTATCCATTTGCGAACTGGTTCGCCCGAAAAATGCTGGCTTTGTTACGGTGATCCGTTACCAATGGGATGGAAAACAACGTTCACTTGTGTTGGATGAATCTCCTTTGGAGGAGATGCTAACAAATGAGTGACAGGCTGCAAGTATTTTATGAAGAACCAGGCTTTATAAAGCTTCTCGCTTTATTTAAAGAAAAGTACCGATCACTTGGAAGGATTGGCGGAACGGTAAGCATTGCTGCATTTACGAGAGAAGAAGTTGAGTCGATTGCCGGATTTTTAGGTGAGTCTGCCGATCATATGAGGATGAAAGGGAAGCTTTCGTTAGCCGACTTCGAACGGGAATTGAGGCAGACGATTTTCGCGGATTATACACTTATTCAATTGATGGAAGAGGTATTTCAGGAGTCAATTATCACCAAGCAGGAAGAGCAGGATTTCTCGAAACAAATGGAACAGGCATTTTTTCAAAGGCTGAGAGAAGCTTATCCGAACGGAAACTGGTGGTGGGATAGAATTGAGTCAAAAGCGCCGGATTCCCGTTGGATTTGGTCGCTTTATCATCAAGATCCAGACGGTTTATTTGAGCAGTTAACTACGGTCTATCAAGCATTTGAACAATTGCCTTTTAGAAAAAATAAATACGAACGTCTGCCGCTGTTTGCACAAAGAATAACCAGTAATCCCCATTCTTTTGATAGTCATCAAATCGGAGGTAAATTATTAACCTATATTTTGCAGGTTCATCAACAACATATGGGGTTCCGTGAACCCGGAATGCCGAAAACGACGGAAGTGCTCAATGACTTGCTTAGTAGTTATGGGGTGTTGCGTGATGATCTATGGAGTTTTGTTTCGTGCCGCGGGTTTTTGGCAGCGGGAGATTATGGGGTAAACCCGGTCTGGAAGTCGGCTGCCGAAATGAATACTGTTTTAAATGTTCCAATTAAGGAATTGTTAAAGCTGAGGAAAGTTTGGCCTGCGCGAGGGAAAAAGGTATGGATTGTTGAAAATTCAAGTGTATGTTCGACAATTCTCGATGAGGTTCCTTTCGCCCCGGTGATTTGTTCCCATGGTCAATTTCGAACGGCCAGTTGGGTATTATTTGACTTTCTAGTAAAGGAAGGGTGTTCTCTCTATTACTCCGGTGACCTTGATCCGGAGGGACTGATGATGGCAGATCGGCTGAAAAGGCGGTATCCACAGCAAGTGAAATTTTGGCATATGGATTTAAAATCTTATAATGAAGTAGTTTCCGAAGAAGATATTTCCAACAGAATGACCAAAATAGAAGCCATCTCCTCACCGGAGTTGGCAGAAGTGGCAGAAGCCCTGAAAAATAGGAAAAAAGCTGGATATCAAGAGGGTTTACTGGAGAAGCTTGTCCAGGATATAAACTTGAATATGCATTTTTAAGTATTCATAAATGAGTAAGGAATCCACTCTGAGTGAAAGCTAGGGTGGATTTTTGATAGTGAAATCCTCATTTATTACAAAAGTGCAAACCCTTGTTCCTTACAATAATAGGCTATGCTTTCCATCTGTTCGTGTTACAAGGGGAATAGTTCTAGAAATGCGGATTTAAGTAAGCCTAAGTTGAGAATAAAATGGATTGAGGTAGGAAAATTTAAGGGTATCGCATGTATTTCTTTGA
>NZ_CAMLDX010000091.1 GCF_946478885.1 uncultured Bacillus sp.
GTTTTGCATAGAGAAGGCGTGTACCTAGTTTAGAACATGTACGTGACATCCATTTGATTGGGATCTGCAATATTCACAGGATCGCAGATTAATTTTTGTTTTATTTTTTCGGGAATATAATCTACTGTATGTCGATAAATATCTTGAAAGCGTTGTGAATAAATATCAAATAAAGGAGAGTTATCAAAAACCAATAATTCCTCAAACTGTTTTCTTTGACTAAAAGCGGTATCTGTAAAATTAGCCGAGCCAACCATCACACGTGTATCTTTTAATCCATCCATTAAATAAAGCTTTGAATGAATTGGATTATACTTTTTAGAATAACGTATCTGATACCGCTCCTGTTTTAAGAGCTCTTGTATATCCTCCGGTAAACTCTGAAATAATTCAATTCTTTTATCCACCGCAAGTAAAAAACATTTCTTGATTAGACATTACATTTCTCATTCGATCTATCCGATAGTGACGGATTTCTTCCTTTGGTATGTATTCTCCAATCAAGTAATAATAATCATTGTTCCAAACTAGTGCAAAGGGTTTAACCGAATAATAGTCACCGTTTTTTCTTAATATAAATTGTTTGTCAATATCATAACTGCCATACTGAAATTGGATGATGTGAGAATTCATGATGGCAGTATGTAGCTGATGAATGGAATATTTAATTTGCTGATTTTCACTTTTAGAATTTTCCGGCAGAATGATTCCATTTTCCAATTGGTTTGCCTGGTGTTCACTGGTAAATTGTTTTATTTTATTTACAAGGTTTTCTGTATCTTCATTTGAGATGAATTTGGCAGAAGAAACAGCATCTATTAATAATCTCAGTTCATTTATTACCTACCTTGATGACTGTAATATTTCTCTACACCCTCTTTTGCCTGATTCACCGTAACATCAAACAACAATGATTTCTCCAACTCCATTAAGTCATCATGGATTGCCTTTTTACCTGGATAAACCTCGTATTCCTTATAAAAATTATCCAGAATTTCTTCTAGAGTAAGCTCATGTTCCTCGTCAGTATATTTTGTTAACAACTCCTGCAATCTTAAAAGACGCTGTTTTGAAGAAAGTTTAACCACACTAGGATCAATACTCAAATATAATCACCCCTTTGATATTTCAAATGGTATTCTTGTTGTGAAGTTTAATCTTTAAATAAACTCAATAAAGCTTCCGTAAAATGTAAATTTGTGTATCTTTACTATATCAAATTCCCTTACCCATTATCTATTTATTCAAAAAATATGACTTCCCACTAACCAAAAACAGGATAGCCACCACTAGCCATCCTGTCCCAAGCAGTTTATTCTTTCATATCAATCCAAACACTTTTCACTTCTGTATAGGCATTGAGTGCATAAGAGCCCATTTCTCTTCCTAGACCGGATTGTTTGTAGCCGCCAAATGGACTCGCAGCATCTAATGCGTTGCAGCAGTTCACCCAGACCGTTCCTGCCTTTAGGCGTTGAGCTAGGTAATGTGCGCTTTTTAGATTTTCGGTCCATACGCCGGCTGCCAAGCCGTAATCTGTATTATTTGCGCGCTCAATTAAGTCGTCTAAATCGGTAAATGGTAGTGCGGAAACGACTGGTCCAAAGATTTCCTCACGAGCAATTGTCATGGAATCGTTTACATTGGCGAAAATGGTTGGTTGCACAAAATAGCCTTGATCAAACGGTACCTTTCCACCTGTTAACAGTTCTGCACCTTCTTCTACACCTTTTTGGATGTAGGAGATGACGCGGTTTTGTTGCTCGTTTGATACGAGCGGTCCCATTTCTGTATCAGGATTGATGCCGTGACCCTGTTGGATTTTTTCAGCATGGCTGACCATATCGGCAAGGAAATTATCATAGTGTTTTTTCTGAATATAGAGTCGAGATCCTGCACAACAGACCTGTCCTTGGTTAAACATGATCCCAAATAACGCTCCAGGAACCGCTTTCGTCAAGTCTGCATCAGGGAGAATAATATTTGGTGATTTTCCACCTAGTTCGAGCGTAACCCGTTTTAACGTTTCTGAAGCTTGTTTCATAATTGATTTTCCGACCTGAGTCGAGCCCGTAAAAGCAATCTTATCTACCTGTGGATGGTTAACAAGTGGAGCACCTGCGCTATCTCCAAATCCAGGTACGATGTTAATGACCCCATCCGGGAAGCCAACTTCCTGAGCTAACTGTGCCAAATAAAGGGCTGATAATGGAGTTTGTTCAGCAGGTTTAAGGACAACGGTGCAGCCTGTTGCCAATGCAGCCCCTAATTTCCACGTTGCCATCAGGAGTGGGAAGTTCCATGGAATAATCTGCCCTACCACCCCAACTGGTTCATGACGAGTATAATTAAAGAAGTTTCCACTTACGGGAATGGTTTGGCCCATGATTTTCGTTGCCCAGCCGGCAAAGTAGCGGAAGTGATCAATCGCCAACGGAACGTCTGCCGCTCGTGATTCACGGATTGGTTTACCACTGTCCAAAGTATCAAGCTGTGCCAACTCCTCTTTATGTTCTTCCATTTTATCTGCCAATAAATAGATTAGTCGGCTTCTTTCTGACGCGCTCATTTTTGACCATGGTCCCTGTTCAAATGCGGTTCTAGCTGCGCGAACTGCTCGATCAATATCCTGTTCAGTTGCCTCATGTACGACAGCAAGCGCTTCTCCCGTTGCAGGGTTAAATGTCTCAAACGTTCTACCATTCACGGACTCTACCCATTGACCATTAATAAAAAGCTTTTTTGTTCCTTTTAAAAATTCTGATACACGTGGTAGTACAGCTACAGTTTGTTCCATTCTTTTTCCCCCTTAGGACAGATATTTGATTTCACTCTTATAAACGCAAGAACCGTGCCATTTTAAAAAGGCCTGAAAATAAAGGGTTTTTAACTGTTTTGCCAAAATATTTGTTCAAAAAATAAACAGATTGTCCAAATCATCTTGAACAATCTGTTTAACGTTAAGCTCGAAATGGTATATTGTATTTTTTTAACCGATTATAAAGAGTTCCTCGCGACACTCCTAATATTTCCGCTGCTTTCGTTAGGTTATAATTGGCACAACCTAAAGCATATTCAATCTCTTCATGCTCCTTCTGTTTAACAGCATTTTCCGAATAATCGTCTGTTATAATCTTGGAGCGAGAATCGTCGTCATAGCTCGATTGTTGGACTTCTTCTGGAAGATGGTGAGGCTCTATTGTATTGCTCTCAGCAAAGACCATCGCATATTCCATCGCATTTTTCAGTTCTCGAACGTTTCCCGGCCAATGATATTCCTGAATCAGTCGTAATGCTTTCGGACCTATACTAATTGTTTGCTCTGTTTGGCTTTGCGATAGAAAATAATGAATTAGCTGCGGGATGTCCTCTTTCCTTTCCCTAAGCGGTGGAATCGTTAGTTTCACGGCATTCAATCGATAATAAAGGTCTTCACGAAATGTCCCATCATTCATCATCTTTTTTAAATCTCTATTTGTCGCTGCAATTACGCGGACATTAATCTTTCTTGCCTTATACTCACCCATGCGCAACAATTCATTTTCTTGTAATATTCTTAACAACAATGGCTGCACATTTAAGGGGATTTCACCTACTTCATCCAGAAACAAAGTTCCCCCGTCTGCTTCTTCAAATAGTCCTTTTTTTCCATCTTTTAATCCACCTGTAAAAGAACCAGGTGCATAGCCAAAAAGTTCACTAGCAGCTAAATCATGTTGTAGTGCCGAACAATTAAAAGAAATGAACGGTTTCTGATTTCGATCGCTTAATTGATGAAGCAGCCTACTGAAAACTTCCTTTCCCGTGCCACTCTCTCCTGTTAGTAATACTGGAAGTTTACTTGAGGCTACTTTTTCGATTTTTCCTACTAACGTTTTTATGGCGTGACTTCCGCCGGCAACCCCATTTTTCATTTTTGTAATATTACTAGATGGTCTATGCTGATTCGTTGTTAATTGCGGAAGCCAAATCAGTAAACCGATTACTTTATGTCCGTTAAATATCGGTTTGATTTTTCCAACTGGTAAATGATGAAGGAAAGGAAGGTGTCCTTCTTGAAATGCTTGTCCATCCGCATTCTTAAACTGAGAGTAATATTGAGGCCAATCAAAAGCTGTCTTCCAAACGAGGCGGGCGTCCAAAGAAGACTGATTTTGTCTAATGATATCACCATTTTCATCTAGCAATATGATAGTATCCTCGCGCACCATTTGGACTGCTTCTGAAAAAGTCTCTATTAATTTCAGTTTCTTCGCATATGATTCGTTTAAAATTTCGGCTTGGATTCCTTCTACGATTGCTTTCGTTAATGTATAGCTATGTTGATGGAAATCTTCATTTCGACTCGTTAAATCGAGTATGCCAATTAGTTGCTTTTTGATTGGATGCCAGATTGGTATTCCTGCACAAGAAAACGAACTCCATGCTTCACAATAATGTTCCGATGATTTCACCGTAACAGCCTGTCCAACAGCGAGTGCAGTCCCGATTGCATTGGTTCCAGCTACCTCTTCACCCCAATAACCACCAGGAAAGAAATTCACTTCGCCCAATTGATCGTACAGCCTGCCCTTCATTTTTACATTCACAATACGACCTGCATCATCAGCAAGAGCAAAGGCGTACTTTCGATCGATTTCACTTTCCATTTTCGCGTAAACCTGCTCAAATGCCTGGTAGATTTCAGAGGTCGTGATAATATTTGTTATATCCGCTTCACTCAAGATACGTGGGACATAACTTAACTCTTTAGAAACTCTATTTTTTTGACTTCTATTCCAGGATTGAATAATCGTATTTGAAATTTTTTTACCATCAAGGACATGAAGACTTTGCACTAAAGAACTCCCTCCCTAATTCCTAACTTCATTTAATTGACATACTACTAGATTCGTTATCCATCATGATCATATTTTCTCCAATATTCTCGAATCCTCCGAGTCGTTTCCCTGATTTCGTTTCTCGATAAGTTTTGCTAGATAAGCAGTTACATAGGCTGCTGCAAAGCTGTGGCCGTTCAAATTATATTTTTGCATCGGTCCTTCAAGTTCACGAGGGAGGCCATAGGCTCGGAAGGAAATCTCCTCATCTGGATTGTAAAAGCAGGCATTGTACCTGGCCTCTGCTCCCCTTTCCACACCAAATACGGATGGGTAGCTCCCCGGCCACATCAATCCCCTTCCCTTATCACAAGAAGAAACAATCACGATTCCGGCTTTTTGCGCCTCCTCACACATATCACGAATCGCCTCGACATCCTTTTTTAAGCTTAAACTTAGATTAATAATGTTCATTCCATTAAACATACACCATTCAATCGCCGCACACAGAACCTCAGCGTGCGTGAATAGATTATCATCAAACACCTTGACTGCATAAACTTCGGCTTCAGGAACTTTATCAGATAAAATGCCTGCCACTGCCGTTCCGTGACCTAGTCGGTCCGTCGTGTCTTCCGTTAGTTCAATTTTGCCTTCCGAATTGACGCCTAGAGCAATGCCACCTACCACATTTTGAATGTGCGGGTGCCAAGTGTTTATCCCACTATCGACCACAGCAATTTTGATCCCTTTGCCATTTCCAAGATTCTTATCAGTTAGACACTCGCGCCAGCCTTCCATCTAAGTTCAGCTCCTTTGCTCCCGCCACATGCCCACGCTCAATCAAGATGGACCTGTCAACCCAGTCAAGATTTTGCAAGCGATGCGTGATCACAATGACGGTTTTGTTTTTCATTTTTTCTTGTAAAATCGAGAATATTTGCTGTTCAGAATCAGAATCGAGATGACTTGTCGCCTCATCTAGGATAAGAATCTCCGGATTTTGCAACAAAGCTCGGGCTAGCTGTAGGCGCTGCTTTTGGCCAGCTGAAAGATTCATTCCCCGCTCACTAAGATGATTCTTTAGGCCAACATGGCCACTAGCCAAATCCTCATCATCCCAGAAGCCTAGCTCATTCAGCAGTTTTTCCATTTCTCGATCAGTCGCATCCATTTTCCCTGACCGCAAAAATTCAGCAATGGTACCTGACCAAATCGGATCATCATGGCACACGAGACAAAGCTGCTTATGCCAGTTTGCTTTTTTCATAGTCTGAATGTCGATTCCATCACAAGAAATGATCCCTTTGCTTGGTCTATATATCCTAGTGAGAAGATCCACAATCGTACTTTTTCCTGATCCGCTTTCACCAATAATGGCGAGTTTTTCGCCTTTTTTAACAGTAAAACTTATATTTTCCAGTATCGACTGATTCTCATCGTAAGAAAAAGAAACACCATTAAAATCAATCGAAGCATGAAACGTATCGAATCCCCTGTGACCATCCTCCTCGATTGGAACCTGAAAAAATTCTTTAATGCGGTTCACAGCCGCTTTGCCAGATTGAAGCTTCGTATACAACTGGGCAAGTCCCTGAACATTACTAAATATGTTTGCCTGATAGGCGGTAAACGCTAATAAGGAGCCAAGCGTCAATGAGCCATCCAAAACTTTATTCCCTAAAAACCAGAGGAGCGTTAAAGTGGCGAGCCAGACAATGATTTGGGGAGCCCCTTGTGCCCCGGTATTGATAATGGTTAGTTTGATCGTTTGCCTGTTCATTTTTTCAAGATGACCTTTGTACTTCTGTTCAACCCAACCGTAAAGACTTCCGGAACAGATAAATTTCTGAGAAGACAAGGACTCAAACAAAAAGCTTTGGATCATCGCCCCGATTTCTTTAGCCTGCATATTCCCTTTAAATAAGATATTTCGGAAGGTATGAGTGACATAAAGTAAAATAGGCAGCAGTACGGAGCATACAAGTGTCATGACCCAATCAATTTGAATCAGCACAACCGTACTAAATAGTAAGGTCAAAATAAGATTCACTAGCTGTAAAACACTATCAGTATATAATCGCTGAATCTCCCCAATATCTTCATTAAGCCGAGTCGTCAAATCTCCTATTCTTCTTTTGGCCAATCGTTGCAATGGGAGCCGTAAGATGTGCTTGTAAAAAGCCAGCCTCATATCCACCAAGATATGCAAACTTGTTTTCATATAGATAAATCGATTGCCAGCGGAGATGAGGTAAGTTAGGACAAGTAGCAAGATGGCGATTCCTAAAACCTTTTCGAAGGATATAATCCTCCGAATAAACACCTCATCAATCATGATTTTTCCGACTAGGGGTTGGAGGATAAATAGTACCGAACCAATAATACTCAAGAGTAAAACGAGCGACAATCTTAACCAATAGGGTTTAATAAATCTCGTAAGGTTATCATTCATAGACTGTTAACCTATACGTAATAGCACATTAACCCTGATTCACAAGCTTCAGGATGATTGCGGATTTTTTTACAAGTTTCTATTATTTTTGTAGGATCTGATTCTGCCTTCATTTTATCGATGACGGCCTTTACCATTTGCATACTGGCTAGTTTTCGATAGGGGGAGCCTTCCCGTCCTACAATTTTAAGTGAATCAACACCTGCAGCTTTTAATCGGGGCAGTGCACACAAACCACATGGTCCTAATGGCAATCCATTGTCGGCAATTTTTCCTCCGCAATCATTTACAAACCAGACAAAGTCACGATAATCTTGGATTTGTTCTTCTAGCCTTCCTTTCTCATGTTCGCTTATCCTCTTCCTACCATCCGCTGAAAAATAATGATAGTCCCATTGAACCTGCGAACAAAACGCACTGACACGATTATGCGTGGTCATACAAAAGCTTTCTTCATAGACACAGCCGTTATTAAGCAAGAATACTTCTATTTCAATATCTCCAGCTGCTTGTTTTAATGATGCAATTTCATTTGGCTGCACGGACCGCGGTAAGACAATCCTATCAACCCCGATTTCTTTATAAAGATCAATGCTGCCGGTATTAATCGATGCTGCAAGACTGCTGACATGTAGTTTAGCAGCAGGTACGCGATGTTTGATTGCCTTCATCAGACCAATATCGCTGACAATAAAAGCATCAACACCCATTTCTTCTGTACAATATTTCACTAAATCTAAGAGCAAAGGATATTGATCGTCTATATAGTAAGGAGCATTTAGTGTGATGAAGACTGGTATTTGGTAGGAATGAGACAGTTCAACCGTTTGCTTTAATTCACGAAAAGAGGCAATTCCCGCATACGGATTGCGTCGGTTCAACCATACACCCGGTGAATACCGATCAATCCATTCTGTGGGTGTAATTCCGCAATAAAATTCATTTGCCCCGTTTTCCGCCAACATTTCTACCTCAGTTAATGAGCCTAATGGCGCTAAAATATTCATCTTTTTCTCCCCTTTCATCTGGTGGCTGGTTTAAACCGGAATGCGCAAGCTATACACAATTCTAGCGTTTTCCATTTCCTTAATTTGCCGTAAGCTACGACCAATCATCGCCCGGTTATGTGAATAAAAGGCCGTATTTCCTTTTTGATACATACCTGTACTAATTTCTGGGATGTTTCGATGCTTTAATTCAAACACATAATGCTGACACTGCTGCTTGCAATGGGTATCCCCACGGAACTTGTCCTTTTTCTCCGTATCCATAAACCCCACCATACAGGCACTACCACTTGCGGTCACACCAAATGGAAAGTGGAAGGCTAATGAATAGGGATTATTATTTTCTCTCTGAATCTCCGAACCTTGAATTAATTCATCAAATTCAATAGACGTAACTTCTCCACTGTCTAGAAAAGTAGTGAACCATTCCGACAGAATACCTGATTGTTTAAAAAACTGTTTCCCTTTTTCTGGCGCCTTTTCGGAATTATAAAAGTTTGCAATCCGTGGGTCGCGAATATTCTTATTTAAGAGTCGGCCAATTGTAATCTCTAGGTGGGGATAGTTTTTTTGAACGGTGTGATAGACACCCCAATCACTGACACAAACTTCGATTGCTCTGCCAGCTTCTTGTGCCGTTTCATTCAAGAACGAAAGAATCTCCGTCAATTGTTGAAATTTTTCTTCGTGTACATAAGGTGTGGCGAACGTAAATTCATAACCGCGCTCCCAACAATATTCCAATGCCCTTTTTACACTGGCCACGTTCATTAAACGGAATTGGCAAAATTCTGAGCCAAAATAGATTCGTGTTGGGGCTGTTTTTTCTGAAAATACATTTTCCCACTCTTCAAAAAACAGCTCCTGCATTTTGGCTTCAACAGGATTAAGATTCGCATAGGTGAGCCACGGCTTTTCAATATGTGGTAGCTCTTTTAATGATTGGATTGCAACAGCAAACTCTGCCATTCAAACACCTCATTTCTTATATAGTAAAGGCCGTTTTAATTACAAGTTCAGCCTTTGTTAAAAAATCGGGCAGGAGAACCACGCTCCCCTACCCTAATCGTTTATTTTTGAATCCCTACGACCCTAATATCCATTCCATCTGTTGGCAGCTTAATGATTTTTTCGATATTAAAATCTCTGTCTGTCACAATAAAATCATTGCCCCCAGCACCCATATAAAGCTTCGTTTCATCCAAACTAGTATTTAATGCGTAGATACTTCCTGTTGGCGGTTTTGCCTCCTTGATGACTTTTCCTGTGGCTAACTCGAATTTATACCAGTTATTTAGCGTGACATATCCGTATTTTTCCTGTTTATCAACCACGCCAGAAAACATTCCGACAGGCTCACGGTCAAATGCCACCGATTTGAGTTCTTCCGTTTTCAAATTAAACCACATCAAACCTTCAGTTACTCTTCCGTCCGGATAAGATTTAACGATTGGGAAGGAGTTAAACCCGTTTTCTTCACCGCGTGGGAATAGTAACAAGAATCCTCCAACACCTTCTGTTTCCGGGTCTTTCGAATTCTTAATTCCCTGCTTTAGTGATATCTTCCATTTTTTAAGATCCACTTTATAAAGATCATATCCCCAAGCAAAAATGGTGTTTGGATCCCCTTCTTTAAATTGAAGCGCATGAATTCCATATGGTGCTTCAAGATCCCTTGTCACTTCTTTTGTCTTAAGGTCGATTTCTAAGATTTTCGTAGGATGGGATTTGAAAATATTGGTTCTTTTTTCACCCTGGGTTACAAACACATAGACTTTCGATCCATCTGGGGAAACGGTTGTCCCCCAAATTCGGCGATCGAGCAATCCTTTATCAGTTCTTCCCGTTAAAGTGATTTTATCTAGCACCTTGTTCTCCACCGTATCAATCACAAATAATGACTTCCGGTCATCCGCATTGACGATGCCAATCTTGCCATCCTTTGTAAAGCTCAAATCACGAGCTGGTCCTTTTACTTTGATACTGGCTACGACTTCTGGTACTTTCGGATCGACAACGGTCACTTCGCCGTAACCTGATATAAATGCCCGTTCTGTATAAGCCTCCTCTTCAGCTGCATACGCAGGGATGCTTGAAAAACCGATTAAAGCAACTAGTATTAATAAAAACCTTACAAATTTTAGCCTGCTCAACTGACTGAACACCCACCTTTTTCACCCGCAATTACATCGATAAAATGCGGATTTTCTTCACTAATGCGAACAAATGCTTTTAAGCCAATTGTTGTCCACTCATGCATCCAATTACAGTAATGCATATTTGGTTTACGATAATCTCTATGACGTTCTAACGCCTCGTAATAGCAACCCCCTGTACAAATATTTTTCAAGGAACATGACTGACAGCTCTGTTTATTTTCTACATGCAACTCTTCAAGCAACTGTTTCTGTTTCTTTCGATCAAGGCCATCATAAATATTCCCCATTTTAAATCTCTCATCTTCATTAAAACGGTGGCACAAGTACAAACCGCCATCAGGACTTACCGCAAAGAATCCCAGTCCTGCGCCACATCCATAGGATTTGTTTTCCCCATTGTGCAATTCTTTTAATAGATTGGTTAAATTAGAGAATCCTAGATACTCATTTTTAAGCGCATGCTCCATATAAACTTCCGATACTTCCACAAATTGCTTCAGCATCTTGTTTAAGTCATCATTGCTAAGGGCAAGTTTCATATCTGATTCCGAAACGGGTGCAAAGCCGGCCTCAGAAAAACCAAAACGGAGCAACTCATCCAGAGATTTGCTGATATCTTCAAATTCCTTCGCCAGGGTTACCCGCGTTCCTACCGGTGCGGTACGTCCACTTTCAATCAGGCGAATGGCGTTTGTTTTTACCCGATCATATGACCCTTGACCACCTTCAAACGGTCGGTTCCTGTTATGAATTTCTTCCGACCCATCCATACTGACGGAAACACCGATGGAATATTGATTCAAGAAATCAATCTTTTCTTTTGATAAAAGCGTTCCGTTAGTTGTTAACGAATAGTTTACGATTTTGCCTTTTTTACGACCTTCTCCCTCACTGTATTCAACCACATACTTCAGAACTTTCCAGTTAATAAACGGTTCTCCGCCAAATAAAACAATCGTCACTGATTTTTCATCGTAGCTATGTTCCAACAGATAATCGACTGCCTGTTTGGCGGTTTCGACTGACATATATTTTTGCGGTGCCCCGTATTCACCGCCATCTGCGTAACAATAGGTACAGCGCAGATTACATTCGTTGACTAGGTGAAGTACAAGTGTTTTCACCGGCATCTTTTCAGTATTTTTAGGAGGAGGGGGCGAATTTGAAAACCTCTTCAATTGATTCTCTGAATCGAGCGAAAGAATCTCTAGTTCAGAGAATTCTTTCACTAGTGATTCAAAGCTTAATTGTACTTCTTGGATCAGTCCGCCATCGTGCAATTGATAGGAGTCCCCTTCGCAAATCCCGTGATTCTTGAAAAATTGAATAAAATCGACAGCCTCTTGATCAAGGTGAAGGATATTTCCAGTTAGTCCATGATACAAATAATGCTTGTCATCGACTTCAAAGCAAAGTATATTGGTTAATCTCATGATCGTTTTGCTCCTCTCCGCTTAATGGATGTTGTTTACATAGTCTGGCACTGCCGAGATATGGTGAGAGGTTGCTTCAAACGTCTTGCCGTCAATAGTCGCTTTGGCGTGAATCGTTGCAGCACCGGCATTTTCTTGAGTATATGCTCGTTCTGGATTAACCCCCTCACCAAGTGGAGTAAATAATCCATTTTCATTCATACTTCCAACAAACTTCAGGTAATCTGCATTCGCATCTTCCGGATATGGCAAGATTGACCATGTAGCCTGAAGTGGCATCAGCTTCAAATCATCCTTCGTATCCGGTTTTCCATCTGGACCGTTGCTATAGGCATAGGCTGAATATTGCGTGCTAACCTTTTGCATCGCAGCAACGTCACCCATTCTAGCAACACCATATGGCGGATCTACTTTGATATAATCGATAGACTGATAGACTGTTAACTTCTCACGGGAAATACCTTTTTTGATTTTCAGTTGTGACTTTCCGATTTTTTTTTGGTTGCTCACTTCAATCGTAAGAATCGCCTTATCATCAGATTCTGCCTTAACGTCTTTTAACACCATTCCATCAGCAAGCGTAATATCTTTGGCTGCTAATTTTGATAGATTCATTCCATACACTTGAACTTCTGCTGTCGAACCTCTTTTCAGTTCTTTTCCATTGATCAGGATGATCTCAGGTTTATCCGTTTGAACTTTATAGTAGGTTTCCTCAGCGCTGATTCCTAAATCAGCCACTTTAGACCAATCACCTTTAATGACCTTACCGTTTTCAAGAGCGTTATATGTTCCGCGAAGTTTCTCTCCTATTTCATCCGTGTATTGGGTGCGCAGCATGAAGCCTCCAAACATGTCCACTTTTCCGGTTTGCGAAAGCTTTTGATTGCTATTTAAAAATTGAACAGTTTTATTCTCAACCAGCTGCTTACCGTCTTCTTTCAATTCACTTTCACCAATGTAAAAGCCTTTTGTAGCTTGATAACCAACGACTTTCCATTTTCCTGAAACATCGTATTTCGTACCCTTCCAGCTTTCCCAGGCTTTTTCATCATATGGATATTCCTTACTTAAGTATTTAAGGGCTTCTTCCGCTTCTTTCGGCCAATCTAAGTGACGATTATTCAAATAGATGGAAGGATACATAACAAGATGGAAGTCCTTCAAATTTTTCCATTCTTGTTCAGTTCTTCTTTGCGACTCAAATCGACCACCGGCATGACAACTAATACAGCTGTTATTGACCGCTTCACTACCTGTATTTGCCTCTGAATAGGAAGGCTTATTTGCCATCCAGTACTGGACTGGCTCCGCTTCTTCCGGTGTAATACCTTGTGCCACACTCAAATCTTTAATAATTTGATCACGCTGTTCATCTGTTAGTTGGACACCGTGAATTCTTTCCATTCTTTGAACGGTATTTAGCCATCCCTCAGGTGTTTTCCTTACATCACTGATTCTTTCTGGTCCTTCTTCACCACCGGCATGACAGGTTAAACAATTTTTATCAACCTGCTCACTTATCACATAGCCACTGGAGTCTGCTTTCTCTGAGTTCGAGGCTTTCTCTTTCGTACAGGAGGAAGAGATTAGAGCTATGCTAATTAGGATTAATAATAGGAAAAGTTTCTTATTACTCACAATTTCACCACTTTCTTTTACGGTTTTACGTATTTCAATTTTTTCCAGTCGTTCGCCGCAACAGGACACTCGTCTGCCCAAGAACTGTAATTAGTTAACCCATCCGGAACCTGAGCAGCCCACCAACAATCACCATAACAACCGTAAATATCCCGATAATGTGGCTGACATAATCCCTCAAGACCTGTACCTGAAAAATCTGTTTCCCATCCTGGATCAAACAAACTTGAACATCCCATTGGCAAAAACGCTAACCCTTCAGCTTCGGGTTCTTTCGTTTTGTCAATGATTGACTCTAAATATTTCCCCTTCTTATTAACAGATTTCAAATGTTTCACCTTATGAGCCTCCTTTATGTTTTGTTAATATATCAGAATTTTATCAACCCTTTATCAACTCTACCTTCACCGTTTATCAAACTAACGTAAAGATCGTATTAAATTTATTTGACAATTATGAAAATTTAGATAAAGTTATAATTATTAAGATAGGGTTCTCATTTACTAAATAAACTATGTTAGATTTCCTAACAGAAAAGTCCTTTAATACGATTTATAATGATAAAATTTAAAGAGTCGTTAAGTAGTCAATAACAATTTGGAAAGTGAAAGATACTTTTATCAAATTTTTATTTAAGGAGGACTGAAAATGGATGAAA
>NZ_CAMLDX010000092.1 GCF_946478885.1 uncultured Bacillus sp.
TAATTATTAATCAGAATAAATTGAAGCGTTATCGGTACACCAACTTCAGGTGCTGTTGGTGTTAACAACGTTAATACTCCTTCTTGTACGAGGTAAGCAGTTTGGGGTTGAATTATGCCGTTAATAAACAAATTAATATAGGAAACTTCGCTTGGTGATAATATCTGAGTTGTTCCGAATTCCGCTAAGCCATCAGCATTTGTATATATAAGTTTTTGACCGTCAGAAAAAGTAAAGTACAATAAATTAGTTGTAGGGATTGGACCTTGAATTGGAGGTCCTTGTGGTCCAGGAGATCCAGGAGATCCCTGAGGTCCCCTTGGTCCTCGAGCCCCAGGAGGACAAAAACAATTTTGCTTCGGTGGTTTTGGAATAGGATAAAGTGGACAGCAGCCCTTATATGGTTGGCTATAATTTGCCAAATAAATCACCTCATAAAATTTAAAATAATTGCCTTATAAAATAATATGTTAGTGATTTTGCAGAATCTTGGGCAAATGCTGATTTTTCCTATTTAGAATTCTAAAAGTTAATAAGCAAAAGAGCTGAAATTCACCCTTATAGCTGGTACTGTCAAACCAAGAACCGAAAAAACAACAATAACTACTAATAAAATATCCTTAAAGGTAATTTTCTTCTCACTTACACTTAGAAACAAAAAGATAATTCCTACAACCAATACAATAAGAGAAAACATAATTTCACAAAGGTTTATTAAATTTGTATGCACTATTTTCTAAGTGAAAGCTGTTCTTTTTTTCGATAATATTTTTTTATAGCATAACTAAGTATACGTTCATTTATTAGCTCTTCTTTATATTTTAAAGTTCCAGCCAAATGTTGAAATTGACCATTATTATTAATAGGGACTAGAAAGTCCGTGGTCATCTCAGCTGATTCACCTGTTTTTGGATTAGTAGGGTGTTTTATTCCTAGTTCATCTGCTATAACTATTGTTTCTTCTACAGGTAACAAGGGAAACTGTTCTCTAATATCCACAATGGAATCAGAATATTTCAATAAATAAAAGTAGTTTCGTTCCAAATCCGAAAGAAATTCATGTTGCTTAGGCACTTTAATACCTTTTAATCGAGTTGAACGACCAAGTGATGGTACATCTTGAATTGTAATCCACGGCTTATAATCGACACCTATACCCTGTCCAAGACATTCTGCAACTTTTTTTCTATTGATGATGAACGTTTGCGTTTAGACATTCATTCACTCACCTTTTCATTTTTCTGAAAAGACAAAAAATAACCTCCTTGGTAAAGAATACCAAAGAGGTTATTTTTTTATCAATCTTCATTATAAATTATCAAACTTTATTGTAAAGCTACATAAAAGACAGGCCTTGTTCTCTTATAGACCACATTTCAATTGTGCATTACAGTTTGTGCAAGTATTGCAGCCACCGATTTCTTCAACTGTTCCTTTACGACAGACTGGGCATGTATCCCCAACCTCGGATCCAATCGTTACGGATGTGGAGCGAAGGTCATTAATCGTATCGATTAAGACAACATGAGATTCAGGCTTTTTACGCTTTTGAGCTGGAGCTTCATTCAGATTGTTTTCCTCAGCTTTAAGTGTCAGCACCTGTGTATCACGTGAACCGTCAACATAAACTGTTCCGCCTTTTGCTCCTCCGCGGTACAGACGTTCATATACCTTCTCAACCTGCTCAACGCTGTAACCCTTTGGCGAATTAACGGTCTTGCTGATTGAGCTGTCAATCCAGCGCTGGATGACACATTGTGTATCCGCATGTGCTTCAGGCTCAAGTTCCATCGCAGTAATAAACCAATGCGGAAGATTGTTCGGATCTGCCTCAGAATGTGCAGATAAATATTCCTGAACAATATCTGCTTTTACTTCAATAAATTTACCTAATCTTCCGCTTCTGAAATAGGAGAAGGAGAAGTATGGTTCTAACCCTGTAGATACGCCAACCATTGTACCAGTACTTCCAGTTGGTGCAACCGTTAATAAATGGGAATTACGAATACCATTTTCTAAAATAGACTGTCTGATATCCTCCGGCATTCTCTTCATATATCCTGTATCGATAAAGGCCCGGCGAAGACGATTGGTCTCTTCCTTTGTTTCACCGATTAAGAATGGGAAACTTTCTTTTTCCTTTGCCAATTCAATAGAGGTTCGGTAAGCAGTGGTTGCCATCGTTTCAAACACTTTGTCAACCAGTTGATTTCCTTCCTCTGAACCGTATTCTGTTTCACAGTAAATAAGCAGGTCATGCAATCCCATCACACCAAGACCTACACGGCGCTCTCCAAGAGCCTGCTTTTTATTTTCTTCCAAGAAGTATGGTGTCGCATTGATGACATTATCCTGCATGCGCACACCTACTTCAACGGTTCTTTTCAACTTTTCAAAGTTAACGGTTTTCGTTTCCTTATCGGCCATTTCTGCTAGGTTAACGGCTGCTAAATTACATACACTGTATGGAGCAAGAGGCTGCTCACCACACGGATTCGTTGCTACAACCTTTTGACCGTAAGCTTTCGCATTTGTCATATCGTTAGCATTATCAATGAAGAAGATTCCCGGCTCTGCTGAGTAGGTTGCACAAATGTTGATTAAATTCCACAGCTCTTTTGCCTGAATTTTTTTATAGGTGCGCACTTTATGGCCCATTTTTTCCCACTCGCGCACGTCACCCACCTTATGCCATTCTTCATTATAGATATTCATTTCCTCCGCACTGTAGCCCTCTACATCAGGGAAACGAAGCTCATATTCCGCATCGTTTTCCACCGCTTCCATGAACTCCTTGGTTAAGCACACGGAAATATTGGCCCCTGTTAAAAACTCAGGGTTATGTACGGAAAAGGTTCCGCCTGTTTGTAATGTTTCTTCAGCATGTGCAATAATGCTTTCACTAAAACCGCCATATCCAGGAATATTTTTGTAATTCACAATACCCTGGTACATTGCTTTCTCCTGCTCTGTTAATGGAGAAAATTTAAGCTTGTCTTTTGCCAGCTTTTTAATTTTTTCATCTTCTGTATTTTCAATGAGGAAACGCAAAATCCGCGGATTTTGCATCTTCGCAATAATAAATTCAATGATGTCTGGATGCCAGTCGGCCAGCATAATCATCTGAGCTAAAAGTGTTGCGTCGGATCGCTACTCCAACTCTCTATGTCACCATAGAGTTCAGACCATATCTTGTATCCAATAGATACCCTCGCACTTCGGAATCGCTTGATTCCTACTCTACTCGATTCAGCAAAAAACTGTCTTTCGATGGTCGTTGAACCTTCTCCATTTGACAGGAGCTTGGCTGCTGATTGTCTTTATCCACTTACTGTTTTTTAGCATTCACGATTACTGTTTCCAGTTTCGTTGTAGCCAGTAAGCCATTTAAAGAGTTCCCAGCAATTCACGAGGTATTTTATAGACGAAGCACTCATTCTTACGCTGTTATACCACGTCTGGATCCACCTTGCTCAACAAGGTGCGTCAGTTTTGCAATATCATCAAGCCAGGAGACAGAGCCGGATGATTTTCCGTTTACACCCTTTGCCAATGTGTTGCGCGGGCGAAGCGTTGAACCATTTGTGCCGACACCACCACCGCGGCTCATAATTTCCATGACCTGTTTGCGATGTTCGGAAATCCCTTCACGGGAATCTTGAACATAGGGCATGACATAACAATTAAAGTACGTAACATCCGTATCCGCACCTGCTCCGTAAAGCACGCGTCCTGCCGGAATAAAGTTCAGGCTGACAAGCTCATGATAGAACTTTTCAAACCATTCCTGACGTTTTTCTTCCGTTTCTTCTACTTTGGCCAATCCCCAAGCATTCCGTTTCGCAATCTGTTCGTAATAAATTTCCAGCGGCTTTTCAATAACGTCCAATGGACGTTTAATCACACCGGTCTTTCTTTCCTCCGGATCATCCAGTACACCGCGGAATTCTTCTTCCACCAACACTTTAGCAAATTTCTTTTCCCAATTAATTTCAAGAATAAAGCCAAGACCGCGGGCTGGAAATTTCGGATCCTCTTTAATCGTTAGAACAACAAAGTCTCCGCTTGCCAGCGTCATTTTTTCCGTATCCTTAAATGTATAACGGTCGAGCATGACTAAGCGAGAAACCCCTTTATGAGTGATTTTCATATCCGAAGTAATAGGGAATACCTGCGGAAAAAGTTCAATATCCTTATTTAATCGTTCTAAATTCATATTCAATTTTTGTCCTAACACCACCGACATATATACAACTCCTTCAAATAGTTTCCATGTAAGTTCTCAGATGATTTAATAGAAAACTCATTTGGCTATTTCAAATTCAGTAATTTTAAACTAACACACTTGTTTATTTAAATCAATATATAGTGCTATAAATTATCAAAATAACACAATATATTGAATTTAGGTCACGTTATTCTCAATTTGTCAAACTCAAAAGAGACTAAAAAAGAGAGAATGATAGAGATATAGTTAGATTATCGACTTAAAATGATAAATTTTGCTTTTTTTCAAGACTTGCACCTTTTTTACGAAAGCACCTGAACTCTTTTCATATATTTCATGCTAAGGAATTGCTCCCAAAAGTAAAGGTGTCAGACACCATAATTCAATATCTAGTTATCCGTTCGTCCAATCCTCACTAGATATAGAAAGATTGTGGATACCTAACACCACATGAAACAGCCCCACCTATCTCATAAAATTCCAATCATCACTTTCATAACGTCCTTTAGCAATTTGTCGCACATATCTTAACTCTGATTCTGTTAACTCATATGGCTCAAGGTGTATATCCAGACCTTCCTCAAAACCTTTCCTGAAAGCTGTTTTCGCTTCATCAAGGGTAATGTTTCGCGGACTGATGTCATTGATCGCGACCGCTTTATTTTTAAAACTCTTCTGCATCCGGTCTTTCACACGCTCATTTGGATACTTAAATAAACTGAACAGCTTGTCCTCATCTAGCTCCAGTAAAATCGAACCATGCTGCAGGATAACACCTTTCTGCCTCGTTTGGGCGCTTCCGGCAACTTTACGGCCTTCCACCACCAACTCATACCAGCTTGGCGCATCAAAACAGACCGCAGAATGCGGGCTTTTTAATGCTTCACGCTCCTCTGACGTTTTTGGCACGGCAAAACAGGCATTTAAGCCAAGCTGATGAAAGCCCTTCAAGATTCCCTGCGAGATAACGCGATATGCCTCTGTCACAGACCTCGGCATCTTTGGATGGGACTCTGACACAATCACACTATATGTAAGCTCATGTTCATGGAGAACGCCTCTGCCTCCGGTCGGACGGCGGACAAACCCCAATTCCAGTCGTTTGACAGCATCTAAATCTATTTCCTTCTCCACCTTTTGGAAATATCCGATGGAAAGGGTCGCTGGCTCCCAGCCGTAAAAGCGGATAACAGGAGGAAATTCTCCTTGGCTCTGCCAGTTCAGCAAGGCCTCATCCAACGCCATATTAAAAGAAGCAGAACCATTTCCCGAGTCGATAAATCTCCACGTTTCTTTCAACATTATTCGCCTCATTTTTTTTCGTTAATGTTTTTCATTATTTAAGACAGGATGATACAGAAGCAAACACCTGTACTATCATTATTCTCTTTTCACACAAACTCTAGTCTAACAAAAACGGCTGAAAAAACAAAGTAGGTTTCTTGTAAAGTTTTTTCGTATTTTCTTTGCTCCTATTGCAAATAACTTATATAATATTATTTGGCTTATCAAAGCGCGAAAGGAGAAATTATTTTGCAGACTCTTTATTTCCTTCTCATTTTGATTGCAGCATTCTTAATCTATTCACTTATAACCTGGCTGTATCAAAAACGAATTGTGAAAACCTTAACGGAAGAGGAATTCATTGCCGGTTACCGCAAATCACAGCTGATTGATGTACGTGAACCGAATGAATTTGAAAATGGACATATTTTAGGAGCAAGAAATATTCCATTATCCCAAATGAAAGCGCGGCTTCAGGAAATTCGCCCTGACAAGCCTGTTTATTTGTACTGCCAAAGCGGAATGAGGAGTGGCCGTGCTGCACAATTACTATATCGCAAAGGGTATAAAGACCTTTCTCATTTAAAAGGCGGCTTTAAGGGCTGGACAGGAAAAGTAAAAACAAAAAAATAGGCTGCCTAAAAGGTGCCAGACCCGCCTAATCATACAGGCGCTGTGTCTGGCACATTTTCATTTTTAGGACAGCCTATTCTTATTTAGTCATCAGCTTTCTTTGCGATACCGCAGCACAGGTTTTCTTGCTGCCAAGGTCTCATCAAGGCGACCAATTACAGTTGTATGTGGAGCTTCTTGGACGATCTCCGGATTTTCCTCCGCTTCCTTTGCAATTTGGATCATCGCTTCAATAAAGCTATCAAGTGTTTCCTTCGATTCGGTTTCCGTTGGCTCAATCATGATGCATTCCTCAACGTTCAGCGGAAAATAAATGGTCGGAGGATGATAGCCGAAATCCAGAAGACGCTTCGCAATATCAAGCGTACGAACGCCTAGCTTTTTCTGCCGTCTTCCGCTCAACACAAACTCATGCTTGCAATGTTTATCAAAAGGAAGATCATAATAAGGCTCTAGCCTTCTCATCATATAGTTGGCGTTTAATACGGCATTTTCCGTGACTGCCTTCAAACCGTCAGGGCCCATGGAGCGGATATACGTATAGGCGCGCACATTAATGCCAAAGTTGCCATAATACGGCTTCACTCGTCCGATAGACAGCGGGCGATCGTAGTCAAGGATATATTGATCTCCTGCTTTTGCCACAACTGGTTTTGGCAGGAATGGAAGGATATCTGCCTTCACCCCTACCGGACCTGAACCGGGACCGCCGCCGCCATGTGGACCAGTAAATGTTTTGTGCAGATTCAGGTGAACGACGTCAAATCCCATATCACCTGGACGAGCCTTGGAAAGGACCGCATTGAGATTCGCTCCGTCATAATAAAGCTTCCCGCCTATTCCATGAACGATCTCAGCCATCTCAAGGATATGTTCTTCAAACAACCCGAGGGTATTTGGATTTGTCAGCATCAAAGCAGCTGTATCAGCACCGACCACTTTCCGCAAATCCTCCAGATCGACTAGTCCGTCCTCATTGGACTTGACCGTTACTGCTTCAAAGCCGGCAACAACCGCTGAAGCAGGATTAGTTCCATGTGCAGAATCCGGTACTATGACCTTTGTCCGTGCTGTATCACCATTTGCTTCATGATATGCGCGGATAAGCATTAATCCTGTCCACTCTCCATGTGCACCGGCAGCAGGCTGAAGTGTCACGCCATCCATGCCGGTAATTTCCTTTAAATGCTCCTGCAGGTCATACATCAGTTCCAGCGCCCCTTGAACAGACGATTCATCCTGAAGCGGATGAAGGTGGGCAAACCCATTAAAGCGGGCAACCTGTTCATTGATTTTTGGATTGTATTTCATCGTACATGAGCCCAGCGGATAGAATCCTGAATCCAATCCGTGATTTCTGCGTGACAAGGCGGTATAGTGGCGCATAATATCAAGCTCAGAAACTTCGGGTAACTCCGCTTCCTCTTGACGGATATACCCTTGCGGCAGTAATTTCTCGATGTCGATTTCCGGTACATCCATTTCCGGCAGGCTGTAACCGATGCGCCCCGGCGTACTAAGTTCAAAAATGAGTGACTGATTTTCCTTATGCATGGTAAGCCCCCAATTCTGTCACAAACGTGTCTATTTCTTCTTTTGTTCTTAATTCCGTTACAGCAATCAACATATGGTGAGCCAACTCCGGATCATCCCGGCCTAAATCATAGCCACCGATGATTTGCTTTGTTAACAGGTTCTGATTGATTTCCTTTATCGGTGTATTTAATTTTACGACAAATTCATTAAAGGAAGGACCGTCAAACACAACCGGAATCCCCGCCTGCTTCATAGCCTGCTTTGTATAATGAGCCTTTTGCAGATTGTCCTCCGCCATTTCTCTGACCCCTTTTTTGCCGAGTGCAGTCATCGCAACAGATGCAGCAAGGGCATTTAAGGCCTGATTGGAGCAAATATTGGAGGTTGCTTTGTCGCGGCGAATATGCTGTTCACGCGCTTGAAGCGTCAGGACATAGCCTCTTTGTCCCTGATCATCCACAGTCTGTCCAACAAGACGACCCGGAATTTTCCGCATCAGCTTGCTATTAACGGCAAAATAACCGCAGTGTGGGCCGCCAAATGCCGCCGGAATGCCAAAAACCTGCACATCGCCAACCACAATGTCAGCACCAAATTCCCCTGGAGGCTTCAGGATGCCAAGCGCAAGCGGATTGCTGGAAACAACCATCAAGGCTTTTACACCATGAATTACTTCCTCCAGCCTTTGTAATGGCTCAATCCTCCCAAAAAAGTTCGGATACTGTAAGAGCACGGCTGCCGTGTCCTGATCCACGAGTCGCTTTAATGCCTCCACATCCGTGATTCCATCTTTATATGGGATTTCCACAACCTCAATTCGCTGACCCTTTGCGTAAGTTCTGAGCACTTCCTTCGCTTCCGGATGAACCGTACTGGAAATCAACACCTTTTTGCGCCGTGTCTGACCGGTTGAGAGCATAGCAGCTTCGGCTAGGGCGGTGCCGCCATCATACATCGAGGAATTTGCCACATCCATTCCCGTCAATTCACAAATCATTGTTTGAAATTCAAAAATCGCCTGTAGTTCCCCTTGGGAAATTTCCGGCTGATAGGGGGTATAGGCCGTATAAAATTCCGAACGAGAAATAACATGATCGACAATCACCGGGATATAGTGATCATACACTCCGGCACCTAAGAAAGAAGTATTTGACTGCAAATCGGCATTCTTTGCGGCCAACAAGGTTAATTCCTTTAATAAGGCCGACTCGGATTTCGCTTTTTTTATGTTGTATTCCCCTTTAAATTGTACCTGTTCAGGGATATCGCTGAACAATTCATTGACAGACGCTGCTCCGATCTCTTTAAGCATGGCTTTTTTATCTGCTTCTGTCATCGGTAAATAGCGGTGATTCATTCTTTGTTCCTCCTTATCCTACTTCTTTCTTTTATAAAAAGGCAGTTGAGTTACTTGAGCTTTTAACCGTTTACCGCGAATTTCCACCAATAATTTATTTCCCAGTGCGGCATACTCCGTTTTGATTAAGGCAAGACCAATATTCTTTTTCAGCGTTGGAGACTGCGTTCCTGTTGTGATCTCACCGATCTGTTCTTCACCTGCAAAAACCGGATAACCGTGACGTGGAATGCCCCGATCCATCATCTCAATGCCGCAAAGCTTGCGCGGCACCCCCTTTTCCTTCTGCAGCAAAAGAGCCTGCTTTCCAATAAAATCAGTCTCTTTGTTCAACTTCACGGCAAAGCCGATACCTGCTTCCAACGGCGAGATATCCGGTGCAAGCTCTTGACCATACAAGGCAAGCACCGCTTCAAAGCGCAATGTATCACGAGCACCTAAGCCAACCGGAAGAATGCCTTCTTCGCTTCCAGCCTCAAGGATCGCGCGCCAAAGCTCAACGGCATCCTCATGAGGACAGTAAATTTCAAATCCATCTTCTCCTGTGTATCCGGTGCGGGAGACAAGGGCTTTTTTTCCATTGATGAGCACATCTTGGCGGAAGGTAAAGGTGCCGATTTCCGCCAATGTAGCACCTGTCACCAGCTTTGCCATAATATCCTCCGCCAACGGTCCCTGAATCGCTAGCTGGGCTACATGTAATGATATATTTTCCAGTTCTACATCCCCAGCCATATGATCCTTCAGCCATTGGTAGTCTTTTTCCGTGTTGGCTGCATTCACTACCAGCAAATAATCGTTCTCACGTAATTTATAGACGATCAGATCATCCACTGTGCCACCATTCTCATAGCACATTACGTTATATTGAGCACCGCCGTCCTTCATTTTGCTGATATCATTTGTCAGCAGCTTTTGCAGAAAACGGAGGCTCCCCACACCCTTTACCGTGATTTCCCCCATATGTGAGACATCAAATAACCCAGCCCTTGTCCGAACGGCCTCATGCTCTTCTTTAATACTGGAAAACTGAACAGGAAGCTCCCAACCACCAAAATCGATGATCTTTGCACCATATTCCTTATATACCTCATAAAGTGGTGTACGCTTTAGCTCTGACATGGAAAAAATCCCCCTTCATCATTAGACCTAATTTTTACAGCGATGCTCAGCAGCTATCCGGTTTTATCAGAAACCATGCTGACCATATTGGAATATTAAAAAAGGACAGAGACCCCCTTCATTCATTAGTGGGTCTCTGTCCTGGAACCTGAAAGTTTACCTTTAAAAGGCTTTCCCCGTGGGTGGTTTCGCTTAAGGCGAAACACTCTCCAGAGATGCGTCAAACAAGAGTTCTTTTGCCTGAGAGATTCACATCAACATGTTTGCTCCTTCGGCGCTACAAACGTAGTCTCTCCCCTTATTGTCATTCGCATTCATATAATTAGGCAATATGGTCATACTACCATTATATATAGCACTTTCTTTTTGTGACAATTTTTCAAATATTTCTAAGGCTATCCTACCATTTTACACTAGATTGGGCAATACCATTTTTGGAGGGGTTCATATGAAGGTGCAGATTGAATTTGATTCATCATGGCAAGAGGATTTTACCTCCCGGATAGAAACTGACGGGCCATGGGGAAATTGGGATTTATTCCAGTTGGCTGTAGAAGTAGAGAACCATGTCGTCATTCCAGAATTCGAAGGGCTGCTTGCACCCAAATATTTATCCCAGCTAACCCCGCTGCCACATCAGCTTGAGGTAGCAAAACAGGTGGTGGAAAACATGAATGGAAAAGCCATACTGGCCGATGAAGTTGGTCTGGGAAAAACGATTGAAGCTGGATTAATTTTAAAAGAATATATGATTCGCGGTCTTGTTAAAAAGGTACTTGTCCTTGTACCAGCTTCCCTTGTCACCCAATGGGCTTCTGAATTAAACAGCAAGTTTTATATCCCGGCTGTCGCCCAGCGCAAAAGCTATGTATGGGAACAATGCGATGTCGTGATTTCTTCCATTGATACTGCCAAAAGGAATCCGCATCGCGATATTATCTATAGCCAAAACTATGATCTCGTAATTATTGATGAAGCACATAAATTAAAAAACAATAAAACGAAAAACTATGAATTTGTGCAAAACCTGAAAAAGAAATTTTGTCTACTTTTAACTGCTACCCCGATTCAAAACCGGATTAGCGAGATCTTTAATCTGGTCTCCTTATTAAAACCGGGACATCTCGGAAGCGAAGCGGACTTCTATCACAGATATAAGAAAGATGCCCGTTCCATCGATGATGATGAACATTTAAAAGAACTGGTCAATAAAGTAATGATCCGCAACCGCCGGACTAATACCGGAATTGAATGGACAAAACGGATTGTCGAAACGATTGCGATTGATTTTTCCAAAGAGGAAAGGGATCTGTACAATGCAGTCAGCGCATTGCGCGGAACGGATTCCAGTGCCCTGTTTTCTGTGATGACGCTACAGCGAGAAGCTTGCAGCAGCAGAGAAGCTGTCTTTTTCACATTAAAAAATATGCTGAATAAATATGAAAATCCGAATCCGGCATTCACCGGGCAGATCCAGCAATTCATCCAGCTTGTTCAGGACATACAGTCCAATGCAAAAGCAGAAAAAGCTCTCGAACTCATCAAGGTGATCAACGATAAGGTGATCATCTTTACTGAATATCGGGCTACACAGCTGTATCTGCAATGGTATTTAAAACAACATGGCATAACCTCTGTCCCCTTTCGCGGCGGCTTCAAACGAGGGAAAAAGGATTGGATGCGCGAATTGTTCAAAAGCCATGCCCAGGTGCTCATTGCCACAGAAGCAGGGGGCGAAGGAATCAATCTACAATTCTGCCATCATATTATTAACTTTGATCTTCCCTGGAATCCAATGAGACTTGAACAAAGAATCGGCCGGATTCACCGTCTCGGTCAGGAAAAGGATGTTAGGATTTATAACTTTGCCATCAAGGGAACAGTTGAAGAACATATCTTAAAGTTGCTATACGAAAAAATCCATTTATTTGAAAAAGTGATCGGGGAGCTTGATGACATTTTAACAAGGCTCGAATTTGGCAATATTGAAGAGCATTTGATTGAAATTTTCAATTACTCCTCCTCTGCTGGAGAAATGAAAATCAAAATGGATAACCTGACATCCATGATTCAATTTGCTCAGGAAATGAAGGGGGTAGACAGGTTTGCAGCAACAGGAGATTCATGATTTTTTAGAGCGCTATTTTCTAGCCAACGACTGTGAAATAAAAGTAAGTCATCCCGGCTATATGACTGTTCAATTAACGGTAGATCTTGATAAGGAATTGATGAACCGGCCCTTTTACTGGCATTATCTGGAGAAAACGAACGGAAAGCCAAATCCGATGGCACTCACATTCATTTATGATCAGGAAAAGATTCCAGACCATTTAAAAGGGGAAACCATTCACTTTGGTTCACCACGTCTGCATCAAATTTTTCAATCAACGAAAAATCTGGCACGATTCATTCGGCTATACGAAGCCGTTCCAAATTCGGGAAACCAGCAGATTCCCTTAAAGCCATGGATAGGACTAAATGTGAAAATCTCCTATCAGTGCGATCGAAAAAAGGACGTGATGCGATCAATCGGTCTACAGCTTATCAACGGTCAGATGGTAGAGAACTTTTTTGAAACCTTAACGGAGATGAAACTCACACCGAAAATCCCGGATTATTCCTTTACCCTTTGCCCGTTAATCATGCCAAAAAGCGGCGTGATGCGCATCGAAAATTACTTGCGAAGAGAGCTGGAACAGGAGGATATCACCTGGGCAAAAGAGGCCAGAAACCGATGGCAAAAGGATCTAGCTCTGCTTGAGCATTTTTATAAAGACAGCGAGGAAAAGGGTGAAAGTTATCGGATCGAGAAAGATGCACTTAAAGAGCAGTATGAGCCGAAGATTACGATCTCAATTATTAATGGCGGTCTATTTTATCTTCATTCCTAATAAAATAAAGGAACTGTCCCATAAAATGTCAGGCTTCCACCATTGATCTATATCCCCCGCAAATTTATGCAAAGTAATAAAGATATGGTTTTGTGGTGCCTGACACTTTTTCTTCGGAACAGCCCTCTTAGCCATTATTTCTTTAACTTCTTTCTTTCCCTCAACTGCAGCATAAAGACATATGGCACAATACCAAACCAACGATAGATAAAATCAGCACGATGTTCCTTTTTTTCCTGACGGAGCTTTTTTCTCTCATCTCTCGGCTGATCGATATACTGAACGAATGTTTGCGTAATATATTTCACATAATCATTTGTTTTCATGCGCAACCACCTTATTCCACATTCACACGATCAGTATGAGCTATTCCCGTTGTTTTTAAACATCTGTAACGGCAGACAAGAGCGGCAAACCGTTATAATTCAACCCATTTATAGATTTGCTGAATGTCCCGATCATAATAGGCATGAGCTTTAAATAGAATATAGTCTTCTTTCTTCCAGATAATCGTTACATCCCACAGACTTTCCGTCATTTCTGCTATGGTATAATCCGCCTGAACATCGGCCACAATAATCGTTCCAGATGGTTCTACTGATTCCTCTGTGGAAAAGGAGGCCTCTAATAATTGGACGGTTCTTAATAGGCAATAATCCATTTTTAAAATATCTTCCGTTTCCGCTTTCATTTTCTTTATGGTCAAATAATACTCCGTACTAATAAGCAAAGCAGTGGAAAACAGCAGGAGAAAACAAAGCGTCAGAGGATATAGAAAACCTTTTTCATTGCGAATCATTGGTATCG
>NZ_CAMLDX010000093.1 GCF_946478885.1 uncultured Bacillus sp.
GGCTGAATAAAGTTAAAGCCTCCGGCGGATGCCTCGATTTTTCAAAGGAAATTTTTCGAGCAAGCGCGCTAGTATAGCGCGCAAATACGCCAAGGCGCATTTGAAAGAGCTATAGGAGGAAAAAACATGAACAAAGGACATGTCGTTCAGGTTATGGGTCCGGTTGTTGACGTTAAGTTCCAAAGTGGTCAACTTCCGGAACTTAATAACGCATTAAGAATCGACGCCCATGTAGGCAACGTAGATCTTAAATTAACACTTGAAGTTGCGCTGCATTTAGGTGACGATACCGTTCGTACTATTGCCATGACTTCAACTGACGGGGTTACCCGCGGAATTGAAGTAACTGACACAGGTGCACCAATTTCTGTGCCGGTTGGGGATGCAACACTTGGACGCGTATTTAACGTATTAGGTGAAGCGATCGACCTTAAAGAAGAAGTTCCAGCAAGTATTCGCCGTGACCCGATTCACAGGGAAGCACCAACATTTGAACAATTATCTACAGAAGTAGAAATTCTTGAAACAGGTATTAAAGTAGTAGATCTTCTTGCTCCATATATTAAAGGGGGAAAAATTGGTCTATTCGGTGGTGCCGGTGTTGGTAAAACCGTATTAATTCAAGAATTAATCAACAATATCGCCCAAGAGCACAGCGGTATTTCCGTATTCGCTGGTGTTGGTGAGCGTACACGTGAAGGAAACGACTTATTCTGGGAAATGACAGAATCAGGCGTTATCAAGCAGACTGCCATGGTATTCGGACAAATGAACGAACCGCCTGGTGCCCGTATGCGTGTAGCCCTAACAGGTTTGACAATGGCTGAATATTTCCGTGATGAACAAGGACAAGACGTGCTATTGTTCATCGATAACATCTTCCGTTTCACGCAAGCAGGTTCTGAGGTTTCTGCGTTATTAGGCCGTATGCCTTCTGCCGTAGGTTACCAACCGACACTTGCTACTGAAATGGGTAGATTACAAGAACGTATCACATCTACAAATAAAGGATCTGTTACATCTATCCAAGCAATCTATGTTCCTGCCGATGACTACACTGACCCGGCACCGGCAACAACATTCGCTCACTTAGATGCAACAACAAACCTTGAACGTAAACTATCTGAAATGGGTATCTACCCTGCGGTGGATCCGCTGGCTTCAACATCTCGTGCGCTTTCACCTGAAATCGTTGGTGAAGAACACTATGAGGTTGCCCGCCAAGTACAGCAAACATTACAAAAATATCGTGAATTACAAGATATCATTGCGATGTTAGGTATGGATGAGCTTTCTGACGAAGATAAGCTGACCGTTGCCCGTGCCCGTCGTATTCAGAACTTCTTATCACAAAACTTCCACGTTGCTGAACAATTTACAGGACAACCGGGATCATATGTACCTGTAAAAGAAACAGTACGCGGATTCAAAGAAATCCTTGATGGTAAATATGACGATCTTCCAGAGGATGCATTCCGTCTTGTAGGACGTATTGAAGAAGTAGTGGAAAAAGCGAAACAAATGGCATAATTTCGGACCAGGAGGTTAAAAAATGAAGGCATTTACTGTCAATGTTGTTACTCCTGATGGCCCAGTGTATGATTCGGAAGTGGAAATGGTCATTGCCAAAGCCAAGAGCGGTGAGCTTGGTATTATGGCTGGCCATATCCCTTTGGTTGCCCCATTAGAAATTGGTGCCGTCCGTCTGAAAAATGGGGGTAATACTGAACTTGTAGCAGTAAGCGGCGGTCTTTTAGAAGTCCGTCCTGAAAAAGTAACGATTTTAGCTCAGGCAGCTGAAAAAGCTGAGGAGATTGATGTAGAACGTGCTTTGGCAGCAAAAGAACGCGCTGAACGCCGTCTGAATGAAATGAAACAAGACACCCTTGACTTCAAACGTGCAGAGCTTGCTCTAAAGCGTGCCCTTAACCGTATTTCGGTTTCCGGCAAAAAATAATTGATAACACCTTCCAAAAGGAAGGTGTTATTTTTTTATCTAATAGAAAAAACGAGAATCATTTGCTAAGTCCTTTAGGACAAAACAGTATGATCTCGATAAAGAAATTACCAATATTTACCTATTGACGTTTTGCTTTAATAAATGACAATGATCTACATATTATTTCCTGAGAAATAATAGTCTTGGAGAATATTGTGATATTCTGTAATAGAACAGATTGACACAAATCTTGACTAAAGACCAAACTATTATATAACAAAATGGCTATCATAGCTTGCAGAGGGATCCTTCAAAATGTCCATCTAATAAGGTCATAAGTAATTGTTATAAAGACTCAGTCCTTATTTTTATAGAGTTTCGCACTTTATATGTTACAACTTTGTGATAAAATACTCCTGAGAGGATTTGGTCCATGGATAACTGGATAGGATGAAACAAATTGTCACTAAATAATGTGCATGGGAGGTAGATAAGCAGATGTTTAGAGCACCTGTTCTACCCGATTACTCATGCTTCAATCGCCTTTGCTGACATATATGGGAGGAAGTGAGATATATAGAGAAAAATGGATCTTTAAGTTATGGGTACCATAAATTCCCAGTTTGATTTGCCGCTTGATGAAATCATAAGATGATGGGTACACAGAGCCATTTTTTATAAGACAGGTCTGATGGGAACGGTATGAAGAAATAGTTAGAACATCTGACTGGTAATTTAAGTGATTGGCTTCTTCGAATTTCAGATTGTCCTGAAAATGAGAAAAATAACATCGAAGCAGTTTTTACACTGATTAACCCAGCATACTGCTACATATAGATGAGTAAGCGGGATATAAATTCCTTTTACAGGATACTACTATTGATTCATTATTTTTATTTTAAAAAAATTTAATACAATAGGTAAATATAGTAAAACGTGCTCAATGAGTAAAAAATAAAGGGTAAAATCACTTTTTTTGCAATGAAATTTCTTTGAAAAATTAACTTAAATCACTTTTTAGCCAACTGTCGACACAAAATTGTAACAGTGCTATAATGATTACGGTTACAAAATTGAATGTTTTGGAAATTTTTAATAGAATTGGAGGGATTCGGCGTGGAGCTTTTAAATTTATACCAAAATAATTATATGATAGTAGCAATATTTTTAATTCTTGGAATATTGCTCCCTGTTCTAGCATTAACATTTGGTAGACTCCTGAGGCCATATAAGCCTGAAGAAGCAAAGTACACGACCTATGAAAGCGGTATTGAGCCATTCCATGATTCCAGGATTCAATTCAATGTTGGGTATTATATGTTTGCTCTAATGTTCGTAATTTTTGATGTTGAAACAATCTTTTTGTATCCATGGGCTGTAGCTTATGACAAATTAGGGATTTTTGCACTGATCGAAATGCTAATTTTTGTTATCATGCTTGTCATTGGACTTGTATATGCATGGAAGAAGAAGGTGTTGAAATGGAACTGAAAATGCATGAGGAGATTACACCAGAGGAAATGGAAGAGGTTAAGCGTAATGTGTTTATGTCTAATCTCGAGCAGATAAAGGGCTGGGCAAGAAGTAAGTCTCTATGGCCTTTATCCTTCGGGCTTGCTTGCTGTGCCATCGAAATGATGGGAACAGGGGGAGCCCACTATGATTTTGACCGGTTTGGCACTATTTTCCGAGCTTCACCGCGTCATGCAGATGTCATGATTGTAGCAGGAACAGTAACAAAAAAAATGGGTCCCGTTTTGAAACGGTTATATGATCAAATGCCGGAACCAAAATGGGTGATTGCTATGGGTTCCTGTGCTACTGCCGGAGGTCCGTATGTAAAGTCGTATTCGGTAGTCAAAGGGGTCGATCAAATTGTCCCAGTTGATGTGTATATACCTGGATGCCCGCCAAACCCGGCAGCACTCATTTACGGAGTGAATAAATTAAAGGAAAAAATCCGCTATGAGGCAAAGACCGGGAAGAAGGTGAAGTAATCAAATGAGCGGGGAAAAAGATCTTGATCAATTAAAGAAGGAAGCAGCTGCAAAGGCGAAGGGTGAAGTGCTTTCAAAAATAAAGACTGACGCTTCTGTAGAGAGAACAGAGGACTCGGCAAAGCATAAGATAGCAGATGCTGGAGGAGATAGTCCGACAGATGAGAAGGCAAAAGCAGCCGCCGCTGCAAAGGCAAAAGCCGCAGCAGCTGCAAAAGCGAAGGCAGCCGTGGCAGCAAAGGCGGAAGTCGCCGCGGGATCAGTCGATGATAGTGAAGACAAAACGAAAGCAGCCGCCGCTGCAAAGGCAAAAGCCGCAGCAGCTGCAAAAGCGAAGGCAGCCGTGGCAGCAAAGGCGGAAGTCGCCGCGGGATCAGTCGATGATAGTGAAGACAAAACGAAAGCAGCCGCCGCTGCAAAGGCAAAAGCTGCGGCCGCTGCAAAAGCGAAGGCAGCTGCGGCAGCAAAGGCGAAAGTCGCCGCAGGATCAGCCGATGATAGTGACAAAGCGAAAGCAGCCGCCGCTGCAAAGGCGAAAGCTGCGGCCGCCGCAAAAGCAAGGGCAGCCGTAGGAACAGGTGGAGCGGCTGATGATGAAAAAGCGAAGGCTATTGCCGCTGCAAAGGCGAAGGCAGCCGCTGCTGCAAAAGCAAAAGCGGCAGGAACAAGTAGTGCTCGGGCAGCCGTTGCAGAGGAAGAAGAGAAGCCATCGCCAAATCAACCATATTTGGATAAATATGTAAAGGTAATCGGAGACCATCTTGGACAAGATGTGCTGGAGGAGAGTTACATCAATCGTCTTTCCAAGGACGTTCCCACACTTGTAGTGAAAAAGGAATCATATTATAAAACAGCAGAGTTCCTCAAATATAATGAACAGCTTGGATTTGATTACTTATCAGAAATTCATGGAACAGATTTTCAAACACATATGGAAGTGTATGCTCACCTGTATTCCTACAAAAATCATCAATCAGTTGCCCTGAAGGTGAAAATAGACCGGGATCAGCCTGTCATTGATTCGCTCGTACAGCTGTGGCCTGGGGCAGACTGGCCTGAGTGCGAGGCATATGACTTATTGGGTATCCAATTTAACGGACATCCGAACTTGCATCGAATTATGATGGGAGAAGACTGGGTCGGCCATCCTCTCAGAAAAGATTACGATGTGGAGGTGTAGACGGTGATAAGAACAGAGGAAATGATATTAAACGTAGGACCTCAGCATCCAAGTACCCACGGCGTATTTCGGCTTGTGATTAAAGTCGACGGAGAAATCATCAAAGAAGCACAGCCGGTCATTGGCTACTTGCATCGGGGTACGGAAAAAATAGCGGAAAATCTGCAATATACACAAATCATCCCGTATACAGATCGTATGGATTATATTTCGGCGATGACAAATAACTATGTCCTTTGCCATACGGTGGAAACCATGATGGGAATTGAAGTACCGGAGCGGGCCGAATATTTACGTGTTATTGCGATGGAGTTGAACCGCGTTGCCAGCCATTTAGTTTGGTGGGGTACTTATTTATTAGACTTGGGAGCAACAAGTCCGTTTATTTATGCCTTCCGCGAACGGGAGATGATTCTCAATCTGTTTAACGAGCTTTGTGGTGCAAGGATGACATTTAACTATATGCGTGTCGGTGGAGTCAAATGGGATGCCCCTGAAGGTTGGATCGACAAAGTAAGAGATTTTGTTCCTTATATGCGTGAACAGTTAAAGGGCTATCATCAGCTTGTAACAGGGAATGAAATTTTTCTGAATCGGGTAAAAGGAATCGGCACTTATACAAAGGAAGAAGCGATTAAATATTCATTAAGTGGTGCAAATCTCCGCTGTACAGGGATTAAGTGGGATCTGCGCAAGGATGAACCATATTCTATCTATGACCGGTTTGATTTTGATGTACCTGTTCGTGATACAGGGGATGCATGGGCGCGTTATCAAATACGGATGGAGGAAATTGAGGAATCACTGAAAATCGTCGAACAAGCTGTCGCTCAATTTCCGTCAGACGGATCATTCATGGCGAAGGTTCCGAAGATTATTAAGGCTCCGAAAGGGGAAGCCTTTACCCGAATTGAGTCTCCGCGGGGAGAAATAGGCTGCTATATTGCAAGTGACGGAAAAAAGGAACCATATCGCCTGAAATTCAGACGTCCGTCATTCTATAACCTTCAAATTCTCCCTAAATTGTTGGAAGGAGAAAGTATATCAAACCTCATTGCCATCTTAGGGGCAATTGATATAATCCTCGGGGAGGTTGATGGATAATGATCGATGAGATGCTGCGATCCAGTCCCAGTTTAGCGAACTTTGGCATCTTCTTTTTACTGGGAGTCATACTGTTATTAGTTGTGTTAGGGTTTGTAACATATGTTATTTTAGCAGAGCGGAAGGTTATGGGATTTATTCAGGTTCGGAAAGGACCGGATCAGCTCGGAGGCCGCTGGGGTTTGTTGCAAACAGTCGCTGACGTTCTGAAGCTATTAATCAAAGAGGATGTTATTCCAAAATTGGCTGACCGTCCATTATTTATTCTGGCACCCGTCATTGCCTTTGCGCCGTCCTTTATGGTTATTGCGGCGATTCCTTTTACGGAAAACTTGCAATTTGCCGATCTTGGAGTAGGATTGCTATATTATATTGCGTTATCAGGGATTACTGTCCTCGGTATTGTAGCTGCCGGGTGGGCGTCTAATAACAAATACTCGCTCCTTGGAGCGATGCGGGGCGCTGCACAGATGATTTCCTACGAAATTCCGCTTGTTATGTCTGTCATCGGTATTATCATGATGACTGGAAGCTTGAATTTGAATGAAATTGTCTATGCACAGGAAAATGTTTGGTTTCTTATTTCCCAGCCTATTGCATTTATTGTCTTCTTCATTTCAGCAAATGCTGAATTAAACCGTACGCCATTTGACCTTCCGGAGTCAGAATCAGAGCTGGTTTCCGGTTACCATACGGAATATTCCGGATTTCGTTTCGCTTTTTTCATGCTGACAGAGTACGTGTATATGTTTGCGATGTCTGCATTAATCACAGTATTATTCTTAGGCGGCTGGCAGCCGATTGCATTCCTTGATTTTATCCCGGGTGCTGTATGGTTTGCCTTGAAATTTAGTGTAGTTGTATTTGTATGGTTATGGATACGTTCAACATTCCCGCGTGTCCGCGATGACCAGTTGATGGAATTTGGCTGGAAGGTCCTTCTTCCGGTTGCATTAGCCAATATCTTCTTAACGGCTGTCATCAAAGAAATCATTAACCTGTTCTAAATGGCGGACCGCTTGAAAACAAGCAGGGAAATCCCTGTTGAAGCTTTTGCAGGGTTTGACCTAAAATTTGAGAGGTGATCAAATGTTTGGCTTGATGAAAGGATTAGGCTATACAATAAAAAATTTGACACGCGAAAAAGTGACATATGATTACCCGAATAAGCCGATACCGCTACCGGATCGCTTTCGGGGAATTCAAAAATTTAATCCGGAAAAATGCATTGTCTGTAATCAATGTGCCAATATCTGCCCGACAGGCTGTATCCAGCTGACGGGGAAGAAACATCCTGACCCGGAGAAAAAAGGAAAGGTTATCGACACATACAATATCAACTTTGAGATCTGCATCTTATGTGACCTATGTACAGAGGTTTGTCCGACGGAAGCGATTGTGATGACGAATAACTTTGAATTAGCAGAGTATACCCGCGGCAAGCTGTACAAAGACATTGAATGGCTTGACCATAATGATCAGAATGTTCGGCAGGTGAATAAACCATGACAGGAGAATTTCTTGCTTTTATCGTACTCGCATTGATGGCCATTACCGGCGGTGTGCTCTTGTTGAATCTGACGAAGGTTATGCATATGGTTATGGCACTTGTTGCCACGTTCCTAAGTATCGCGGGTATTTATATTTTGCTCTCGGCGGAATTTCTGGCCTTTGTTCAAGTTCTGATTTATTCTGGAGCCATCACCATCATTATGCTGTTTGGAATCATGCTGACCAGCCATAACGACACAGAAGATGTGTCACCCGGCTGGCTGAAAAAACTCATCTTGTTCTTCAGTGTCGTCGGCTTCGGTATTGTAGTTTATCTCGGAATCTACAATCTTGGATTTACAGGCGGAGAGCAGGAGCTTCATATTAATAATACGGAGCAAATTGGTATGGCCCTTTACACGAAATATATTATTCCGTTCGAATTAGCATCCGTTGTGCTGTTAGTCGCATTGGTAGGGGCTATTATTTTAGCAAAAGATCATAAAGAGGAGGCTGAATAATCATGAACTCTGTTCCTCTTTCGGCTTTTTTAGCACTGGCCTTAATCTTGTTCTGCATCGGTCTTTACGGTGTGCTCACGAAGCGCAACACAGTGATCGTTTTGATTTCTACTGAACTGATGCTCAATGCCGTGAACATTAATTTGGTTGCCTTCAGTAAACTCGGGGCAGTCCCATCAATAAACGGCCAAATCTTTGCTTTGTTTAGCATGGCAATGGCAGCGGCAGAGGTGGCAGTTGGAATTGCCATTTTGATTGCGCTGTATCAAAACCGCAAAACGGTTAAGATTGATGAAATGAATACAATGAAACACTAAATAGGTGGGTCCTGCTTACAGAAAAAGTAAAACTCATAACCAAAGGTGCTGTTTTTTGGAAAAGAGTGTCCCAGCCACAAATGGTTTTCATTGAAAAATAGTTCATGAATATAAAATCCATTTTTAAACAAGGAATAATGTCGTACCAGAAGTACCTAAAAGATACATGTTCAAACACAAAGATATTTCTAATATGTGCTTGAGTTAAAAAAGGAATTCATGATCAGGAGGCTTAACCTTCATATCCTGCATATTGATATTCAAGTGCAGGAGGAAGAAACTGCTCTGTTCAGGAATTCAAAAGGGGATCTGATATTGATGGAGAGTGCATGGCTGATACCGCTTTTCCCACTATTATCGTTTCTCATCCTCACCATTTTCGGCAGAAAGCTGAAGGAAGCGGGCTCTTATATCGCAATTCTGCTCGCCTTTTCTTCCTTTGTCTATTCATTGCTGGTGCTGTTCGATCGTTTTTCTGCACCGACGTACAAAGCAGAGACAATGTGGCTGAAAATAGGGGATATTGCTATTACGGTGGGATTTGAAGTTAATCAATTAAATGCATTAATGTTAGTGATCGTTTCACTCGTCAGCTTTCTTGTACATACCTATTCAAAGGGTTATATGAAAGGTGACGACCGTTTTTCTGTTTTCTATGCTTATTTAGGTCTATTCACGTTTGCAATGCTGGGTCTTGTGCTTTCGCCAAACCTGCTGCAAACATATATGTTCTGGGAATTGGTCGGTGTCGGTTCCTTCCTGTTAATCGGGTTTTATTTTTACAAGGAAGAAGCAAAGGCGGCTGCCAAGAAAGCCTTCATTATGACACGGATAGGGGATGTCGGGCTGCTGATTGGCATGATTCTCTTATTCTGGCAAGTAGGCAGCTTCGAGTATGATCAAATTTTCAAAGCTGTTGATGAAGGTGTTATTTCACCTGGCATGATTACCTTAACAGCGATTCTGATTTTCATCGGTGCTGTAGGTAAATCAGGTCAATTTCCGCTGCACTCCTGGCTGCCGGACGCGATGGAAGGTCCGACACCGGTATCTGCGTTAATCCACGCCGCAACGATGGTTGCCGCAGGGGTTTACTTAGTTGCAGCACTGTTTCCGCTCTTTACAGCAAGTGAAACGGCCTTAATGACGGTAGCTGTAGTCGGCGGATTTACGGCAATCTTTGCCGCCAGCATCGGAATGGTTCAAACTGATATCAAACGCGTGCTTGCCTATTCAACCGTGAGCCAGCTCGGGTATATGATGCTTGCCCTTGGTTCTGCGGGTTATGTAGCAGGGGTGTTTCACCTGACCACACACGCATTCTTTAAAGCTTTGCTGTTCCTTGCCGCAGGCTCGGTTATTCATGCTGTCCATACACAGGATATTAATGAAATGGGCGGTCTTTGGAAAAAAATGCGTTTGACTGCACCTCTGTTCCTGATTGGAACGATGGCGATAAGCGGTGTGCCGCTGTTTTCCGGTTTCTTCAGTAAGGATGAAATCTTGGTAGCAGCTTGGAATGCAGGGCACCCGGTGCTATTTGCCTTAGGTGTCATTACGGCTTTCATGACGGCTTTCTATATGTTCCGCTTGTTCTTCCTGGTATTCACAGGGAAATCACGCGGTCACAATCAGAATGTGCATGAATCGCCATCAATTATGACAATGCCGATGCTTGTACTAGGCGTCCTTGCTGTCATTGCTGGTTATGTCAACACACCATGGTTCGGTACCTTCCTAGGCGACTGGCTTGTAGAAGGAAATCAGCAGTTAATTGAAGCAACTGGCCATGGTCACGAGGGATCTTCCTGGATTATGCTGACCGCCACGATCGTGTCCTTGCTCGGGATTTATATGGCTTGGCTGGTTTACTGGAAAAAGTCCATCTCCCGCGATATCAAAATGCCGGCACTGTATGGAATGTTGTACAATAAATATTATATCGATGAGATTTACTCTTATATCATTGTTGCTCCAACAAAAGTATTCAGTCTGTTCCTACAATATATTGAAAACTTCCTGGTGGAGGGGATTCTGAAGGCGGTCATCGGTATAGTGGAGAGTTTGGCAAAATTAGGGTCTAAATTTCAAAACGGACAAACTCAGGTATATGGAGCGGTTGCTTTTGTAGGGTTAACAGTTCTTGTGGTGATTTATGCATTGACAGGGGGGTACTTAAAATGAATATAGACCATTTTTTATCCGTCTTAGTATTTTCCCCTCTGATTGGGATTTTGCTTTTGCTGTTTGTTCCTAAACATAAGGAACACACGCTTAAATTTATCGGCATATTAGGAACGTTGCCGGCGCTTATTTTAGCTTTTATTACGTTCAGTCAGTATCGGAAGGGCTTTGATCTTTCCAAGCTCCAAGAAAGTGCCGATTGGATCAGCTTCAAAAATTCGGTATCCTACGGAGACCTATTCACGATTAACTATGAACTTGGCATCGATGGGCTTTCACTAGTGCTCGTGCTATTAACTGCCATCGTAGCCACTCTTGCTGCGATAGCATCGATTCATATTAAAAAGGAATGGAAAGGGTATTTCATGCTATTCCTGATTCTGGAAATCGGGATGCTCGGCGTCTTTACTGCGGAAAACCTGGTTCTGTTCTTCCTATTCTTTGAAGTAACATTGATTCCAACCTTCTTCCTGATTGGAAAATGGGGTTATTTTGAAAAGGAAAAAGCCGCTTTCAGTTTTTTAATTTATAATGGCTTAGGTTCAGCAATTTTGCTGATTGTGATTATTGTTTTATTTGCCCGTACAGGAACATCTAATATCGACACATTGCGCACCCTGATGGCCTCTGATACGCCGCAGTTCCTGGCGCCTATATCCGATTCCTTGAAAACGGGATTGTTTATCGCGTTGATGATTGCCTTTGGTGTCAAGCTGCCGATTCTGCCGCTGCATAGCTGGATGGTACGCGTACACGTACAGGCACCTCCTTCCGTGGTTATGATCCACTCAGGGATTCTGTTGAAAATTGGTGCATATGGGATCATTAAATTTGGACTCGGTATTTTTCCAGAGCAATTTCAGCAGTTTGCCGCTATCATTGCTTTGCTTGGAGTTATCAACCTGTTATATGGTGCATTTCTAGCTTTCATTCAGGATGACCTGAAAAAGGTGCTTGCTTATTCGTCCATCTCTCATATGGGGATTGTCCTAATCGGGCTTGGAGCCTTAAATGAATCAGGGATTCAAGGGGCTATTTTCCAAGTCGTATCACACGGATTAATCTCGGCATTGCTGTTCTTCTTAGTCAGTGTGCTGTATGAACGGACACATACTACCGAGATACAAAATCTTGGCGGAATGGCAAAAGGAATGCCGGTTACCGCTGGATTCCTGCTGGTAGCTGGGATGGCATCACTCGGTCTTCCGGGAATGTCGGGATTCGTCAGCGAATTCATGTCTTTCGTTGGTTTGTTTAAAGAAATGCCGGTTCTTGCGAGCATTGGAGCACTGGGGATCATTTTAACGGCTGTATACTTGCTGCGTGCCATTTTGAATATTACGTTTGGCGAGGCCCACAGAGAATGGGCTGGGACAACTGATGTTCAAGCTCTTGAATACGTTCCAGCTGTAGTATTGACTGCCTTAATCATTCTAATCGGGGTGGTTCCAAATATGTTGGGCGAACCACTTCAGACAACAATAGAAATACTTATGCAAGGGATAGGGGGGTGATGAAGGATGGATCTCGAAACGCTTATTTCATATGACTGGAACATTATGACGCCGGAATTCATCATTCTTGTCCTTGCGGCTGCCCTTACCTTGATGGATATATTTATGCCGAAAGGACAAAGTCGAAAAATCCTCGGCTGGATTAGTGCAGTGGGGATTTTGGCGGCAATTGTTTCACTGGTTAGTTTACTTGATGTAGAAACCACTTCGATTTTATACGATACATTTAGATTAGATGCGTTTGCAAAGGCGTTTAAGCTGATGCTGCTTGTCGGTGGCGCGATGGTCATTTTACTTGCGATCAGCTATGAGCCGAAAGAGGGAATGAATGAGTGCAGAGGTGAATTTTATTATCTGTTTCTGACAGCCCTTTTAGGTGCGATGATGATGACATCCAGCGGTGATTTGATTACGCTTTTTGTCGGTCTTGAATTGCTTTCCATTTCGTCTTATATTTTAGCAGGCATCAGAAAGAAAAATATTCAATCCAATGAATCAGCAATGAAATATGTCATCAATGGTTCGATTTCCTCAGCTATCACATTGTTTGGGATGAGCTATGTCTATGGATTGACAGGCACGACGAATATTGCCGATATGCGTGATGTTCTCATGTCATTAAATGATTCACAAATGATTTATTTACTGGTTATTGCTTTCTTTATGATTACTGTCGGGGTTTCCTTTAAAATTGCGGCTGCTCCATTCCATATGTGGGCACCGGATGTATACCAGGGAGCGCCAACGCCTGTTACAGCCTTCCTCAGTGTTGTTTCGAAGACAGCGGGCTTTGCTTTGATTATCCGTTTATTGCTTTCTATTTTTGGAACTGCAGCGACGGGCGGACAGGGTTCTGCTCCAATTTTACTGGAAATGCAGAACTACATTGCCGTCATTGCAGCAGCCACGATGATTATTGGAAATCTTGTTGCGTTAAGGCAGCGCAATATTAAACGTTTGTTTGCTTACTCCAGTATCGCCCATGCGGGTTATATTTTAGTAGCTGTTTCTGCCCTGTCAATCTTTATGTTTGACTCTGTATGGTTCTATTTACTGGCTTATCTGTTTATGAATATGGGGGCATTTGCCATCATTCAATTGGTAACAGAGAAAGAGAATGCCGAGGATATCAGCCATTTTGCTGGTTTATACCGTCGTTCGCCACTCTTGGCGATTGCTATGGGAATTATGATTTTATCCCTTGCTGGTATTCCGGGTACGGCAGGCTTTATCGGAAAGTTGAATATCATCACCGGTGCCTTAGTCGTGCCTGAAGCGCACTATGTTCTAGTTTCTGTTATGATAGCAACAACCGTCATATCTTATGTTTACTACTTTGGCGTGATGGTGCAAATGTTCTTCCGACCGGCGGAAACGACTGAAAAAATCAAAATTCCGGCCAGCGTAGGCATCGTCCTGTTAGTCTGTGTTATCGTTACCGTATGGTTCGGCATTCTGCCAGGCACTGCATTTGACTTCCTGCAAACCCATTTCCATGAGTTCGCTGATTTCATGTAGTGATGATGGAAGAGAAGAGAAGCTCTTAAGGGCTTCTCTTTTATTGTAAAATGAAAACCATACGCTGGGCGTATGGTTCCGGAAAGCTTATA
>NZ_CAMLDX010000094.1 GCF_946478885.1 uncultured Bacillus sp.
TGATAAATTCTGGATGCCGGGAATCTGTTTCGATTTTCTTACGTAAATTTTTTATGTGAGTATCAATGCTCCGTTCATATCCTTCAAAATAGGCTCCATCTTCCTGTACCTTTTCCAGGAGATCAACTCTGCTAAAAACGCGGCCTGGATAACTGGCCATTGTATAAAGAAGTTTGTATTCAATGGGTGTCAGCATGGTTACTTCTCCATTCAGCACTACTTCCTTTTTTAGAGGATCAATGATTAATTTTCGATTATTAAAAATGAGTCTACTGGACACCTCCGTTTTATTAATCCTTCGAAAAATCGCCTTCACTCGAATCACCACTTCTCTAGGACTAAAAGGCTTTTTCACATAGTCATCGGCACCAATCACCATGCCATTTATTAAATCTTCTTCAGAAGATTTCGCAGTTAACATAATAATAGGAACATCGCTTTCTTTTCTAATCAGCCGACAGACTTCCTCTCCCGATATATCCGGCAGCATCAAATCTAAAATAAGCATATCCGGCCGGTGCTCCTTTGCCTTTTTTAAAGCCTCAATGCCATTTGATGCACAGATGCAGTTCCATCCCTCTTTTTCAAAATAAGCCTGTAAAACTTCCAAGATCATTTCTTCATCATCAACTAAAAGAATTTTTACCACTTGGCCTACCCCCTCCTGTTTTTATTTTATCATCCTTAAGATTGGTAGTAGAAATCTTCATAACTTCCACATAACTTCTCCATAGGATCTCCATTTGTCAGCGATATGATGAAGAAAAGAAAGGAGATGGAGAAAATGAAAAAGAAATTAGCCATCGGAGTTTTAACAGGTGCCATTATTTTAGGAGGAGCAGGAACCTTTGCCTTTGCGGCGGCAAACGAAGATGCAAACGGTAATGGATTATTAAACTTCGGGCAGATGAAACCATATATGGAAAAAATGCATCCTAATCTTTCTACAGAAGAATTAAAAGACATGTACGATTCATGCCATGGTGAAGGCGGCATGATGGAAAATGGCAGCACAAAAGGAATGATGGATGGCAGCAGAGAAAATATGATGAATAATTTATAGTTAGGAGATGATATCTCATGATGGGTGGATACGGATTTGGAATGATGGGATTCGATTTGCTAGGATGGATTATCAACCTATTTGCGATTGGAGCCGTAGTCTACCTTGCAGTGAAACTGGCATTACGAAAAAATAAATCATAACGGTTAAAGAAATTTCCCCTTACTAAATCAAATTTTACAAAGGCATTGGAGGAACATTCCAATGCCTTTGTTATGGTTTATTTTAACATTAAACTCTGTGCATCATCGGTAATGAGAATAAGTAGATGTTAGCCACCATTAAGAATACCATGAATGCATAATATGGAGCTAATTGTTTAAATGAACCCTTATTACCAATGCGGTAGACTGTATACATGGAGCCAACAAAGCCAAGTAAAACAACTGCATATTGAATCCACTGAACAGTTGAGCCGGATAATAAACTTAAATCGCCGCTCATTTTTGCTCCAAACAGCCCGGCTGTATTAAACCAGATTGCCTTTCCTTCTGTGATAATATGGAAAAGGTTATGTGCCAAGTGGCCGGCTAAGTCTAATGGAATAATCGCATATCCAAAGCGGATAAAGTGTTCTTTTACCTTATCAGCATTTCCATTTAATAAAATAGCTAATTTAGATGTTCCTAATAATAGAAGGATTGGAAGAATCATCGAAATGACAAAAGCAACCGTAAAGTTTACCGTATAATTCGCTGTACCCGTAAAGGTGCCGATGACCTTTAAAATATCTTCCCATATTTCGAGCATCGTAATGTTTTGTACAAAAACAATCCCCATAATGACCGCTGCAAGTGATGCATGTTCAAGCTTTGGCTTTTTAATCAACCATAATTCTTTGGTCAGTTTACGAGGTGAAATTCTAATTGAATTATTTGGACATGATTTCACACAATTTCCGCATAAATTACAATCAGCGCTAGAGTCCATCGTTCTAACATACTGGAACATCGGACAGCCTTCTGCCTTTTCACTGCCTTTAAAACAAGATTGCGTTTTACATGTACGGCACTTTTCCGGCGTTCCTCTTAATTCCAGCATCCCAGCACGTGAATAGTTTCCCGCTAACCCGCCAAGGAAGCAAAGGTTTTTACAAAAAGTACGTCTTTCATACAACACAGAAGTGATAACGACCATCGTAACAAGAATAAGCAGCAAATATCCCGAACCTCTTGGTGATTCCACGACCCCCCACACATGGTCGCTCCAGGTAATCATGATAAAGAATAAGTCAATTAACCAAATGCCATACTTTTTCAAGAATTTCGGTGTCGGCTTTTCACTGCCGGCAAATTTTCTGACCAAATCACTCAGCTTTCCAAACGGACATACCGTACACCAAAATCGCGCTGCCACAATAAATAGGACAGGAATAATCGGCCACCATAATACCCATACCATCGATGTCCCAAAATTCTTACTTGGATTCACCGTACCGATTACTAATTCATAAACAATAATGGAAAATACAACAAAAGCGGCCCATTGAAAAATTCCTGGATACCATCTGCTTTGAATAAATCTCTTAATAGTCGGAATATCCAATAAATTAAAGGGGTGTTTTTCCTCGTTTATTTTCAGTTGTGGCTCTTTAATGTCTTTTTCCGGCATCGACATTCAGTTTCACCTTCTTTCTTAATCTTTTATTCCATAATCCTGCCGCTAGAAATGACAAATTAATGACTCCAAATACACTCAGTACTGTATAATTTGGCGGTGTTTCTTCGATAACTTTTCCTCCATGCCCATGGCTTCCTTCCGCATTCGTATCATTATGTTCAGATACCTCTTCCCCGCTTGAACCATGATCAGACTCATTGTGCACAGAACCATCCGTCATATCCATCATTTCACTATGCTCCTCAGGTGTCATTGTATGACCCTCATGAGATACCCCCCCGCCTTGTTCTTCATTCATAAACATTTCAACATCCTCTGACACCTTGTTTGAATGCCCCTCATCAGCAAGGGCGTATGAGGCTGGGAGTAACAATAAAAGCACTAAAGAAATTATTTTCATTCTCACATTGCTTCACCGCCTTTTATCTTTGATAAAAAAACTACTTCTTGAAATGAACATTCTAAATCTAATTGAAATCTTTGCAGAATCTATGAATTTTAATGGTATTGTTTTTGTCTATGGAGTGAGATGAAGTGAGATAAATCGCTCCAATAGAAATAATGGTTAACAAATTTAAAGTGGCCCCTATTTTAATAGAGACCACTTTAAAAAGATCTTTTCTTTAAACAATTATTAAAAAGAATTGAATGCTTAGTTATTCGTTATTTGTTTTTCAATTTACCTTTATCCATCAAAGTCTCCCAATTCTGTCCGCCATCTTCACTGATCAAAAGATTATTTTCAAAGGTAATGGCCGCCATTTTTTTAGGCTGCTCAGGATGGATAGCAAAGTAGGCAACTGCATCTTTTCCAAGATCAAGGCCAGTCTTTTCCCAAGTGACTCCATTATCTTTACTAATCATCATTCCTACTTCTTCTTTAGTTATAGAGTAACTGACTAATTCTGAAGTACCTGGTTTAACAGTAAAGGCTGTAATTAAACGCTTACCATCCGTTACTTTCCACGTTTTTCCCCCATCCTCTGAACGATAGACGCCTTGATTCGTCCCCGCAAGCAATACGTTTTCATCATTTGGCAGTGACAACAGAGTGTAAATACCATGCAAGTCCTCAGATAAACCAGTTGAGTTTACATTCACCCAGTTTTCCCCTTTATCAGTACTTTTGTATATTCCAGTTTTGTAATCACCTGTTTCCATTTGAATAACACCGAACAAAAGGTTAGGGTTTGACTCATTAGCAGCTAGAATATGAAAATCTACTTCTCCAAGTAAAGACTTAGAATTCCAGGCCTCTCCATTGTTTTTGCTTTCCATTAGACCAAGGGGGTCTGGCAAATCAGTATTTGGTCCAGGATGTCCGCTTGTCAGCATCGTTCCATCAGACAAAATTTGAAATCCCATAAAATCAAAATCAGTATCCCCAACAACAGACCACTTCTCTCCTTGATCTTTTGTTGTTATTAACCCTTCGTGAGAAGCCATATAAATTGAATCATCTTTTGTGTAGGCCAGCCCATGAACATGTTCTACTGTATATTGACTGTCCAGTGTTTTAGATTCTTTTTTATCATCATTTGAACTACATGCTGAAACAAGTAACACTGTCATGATCATTCCAGCCAAAATCTTAGATTTCTTCATTCCTCTTTTCCCGCCCTCCAATGTCTCATCTCTTTTCTAAGGAATATTTTCCAAACAGTACAACCTTATCCTTTGTATAACCACTACCTGTTATTACCCAATATTTTTAGGATATTAAAATAGTTTGCAGAAAGTATGCAGAAATATAAAGAAAACTCTCCGATTGGCGAGCCTGAAAGGCGAAGACAGAGGCGTATGTTGCACTTATACTGATTTCCTAAAAATTGCAACTACGTCGAGATACTTCTTCGCAGCAATTTTATGCTTTCTTATCAGTGTAACAAAACCTTTTATTCTTTATTTGGTTTCAATTCTATGGAATTGATAATAGAACCCATGAAAAGTGATTTTGTTTCAATTTTTAATCCCAGGAGTTCTATCATTTTTATTGTTTCTCTATTTATATTGGCACCCCATAATCTCACAGTTAAAGGATTCAGTATATCCATCACGATACCAACCAACTCGTTATCGCTTCTCACATGTTCCAACATAAAAATACGTCCAGTTGGTTTACATATCCTTTGCAGCTCCTTTAATCCAGCCAATGGGTCTGGAACGGAACAAAATACACATGTCGATACAATTGAATCAAATGTATTATCAGCGAAAGGCAAATCTTGAATATCTTCTTCCATTAATTCAATGGGAAAAGGGAAATTTCCCGTTGATACCTTTTCCTCAGCATGCTTTAACATTCCTTTACTAAAATCAATACCCGTTAAGGAATGAATTTGACTAGGATAATAAGGTAAATTTGCTCCCGTACCAATCCCTGCTTCAAGCACTTTTCCGGAAACATTTGATAGTAAATTTTTCCTCCATTCTGCTTTTATCATCCGATCCATGATCTCATATATGCTGGAGATACGATTATAGCGTTTTTTAATTTTTTCATTCATATTCAACAGTAATCACCTAACTTTACTTTTACTTCCTTTTAGTTTCTCATTTAGTTATGAAGAAAGTATGCATATCTCCTAATATCGAATGATCGCTTATTAATCAGGAAAATTTATCCATATTACTTAGGAGAAGGCTTTTGAGCTTATCATTAGTGAAATGTTGAAAATCCATGAACGCTTTGGAAACTTTCTTCCTTTTGCTTTATTTAAAGGTTCCGGGAATATAGGGATACATCATTATGTATCGGATGATTTTTTTTCTAGTATTGGTGAAACAACACGGATTGTTGGTTCTTCATCCTTTTCAGCTGGGTTTCAAGCCATTCAATCTGATTTTGGTGCTGTAAGGATGTCAGATCCTTCTACTATAGAGGAAGCTCCAATCATCATGATATGGGGTGCCAATCCTGTGGCAACCAATATCCATCTTATTCCTTTTATCATTTATGCAAAAATGAAAGGGGAAAAGGTTGTCGTCGACCCAATTTATACCCAGCTAGCCGACTTATACATTCAACTGCACCCAGGCACAGATGGAACGTTGCCGACTTTGGCTAACAACTCACTTTGTAATCTCATTAATTGTTTTAGTCATTTTGTTATTTCCCCCTTTCTACTTAATAAAGAGAGATTAAAAATTAAAAATAAACCTTAAATGAATTTATTTTTTTAAAAACTTTTCACTTTTATTAATAGAACGGAGGTTTTCAGATGGCTTTTAACAAACCGTTATTTCTTAAATTACTAGGTGAAGAAACATTTATAAAAAAGGTCAAATGGTATGATGAGATTGAATCAAGTCAGGATGTTATAAAGTTAGAAATTTTAGAGACTAATGAGTTTCCCACTTTAATTGGAGCGGAGGATATGAAAAATGCTAGAGGGCAATATACGAGGGAATTTATTATTTCAAAAGGAAATGGACTATATTTTTCTATTGCTATTCCCAAAAAGAACATTCTTAATATCATACAGCACACCAAATTAATCATGGCTATTTCTATCGCAAGTGCTATTAAAAAGGGACCCAGCTAAACATAAAAATAAAATTCCCTAATGATATCTACTTAGGAACAAAAAAATATGTGGAGTTTTAATAGAAGAATTTAAAATTACAAAAAATAAAAGCTTTCTTATTATTGGAGTAGGCTTGAATGTAAATAATAAAAGCCTTCCGCTAAGTATAAGCAAAATAGCTACTTCATTAAAAATCGATTCCGGGAACGACCTTTCTCGCGAACAAATATGCGCCAACATCATTAAACAGTTTACAGAAAATATTCTTAGGTATGAATCATCAGGATTTAATTTTATAAATGAAGAGTTTTCAAAACATAGCGTTCTCCATTTTATTGGAAAATTAAAAAGCGAGGAAATCATTAATTGAGAATTTGTAGGATTAACTGATAAAGGGTATTTAATAGTTTTCTCTAAGGAAAAGCAGCAACACTATACATTTTATTATAGTGATCTAGTCAAAATATATAAATAATACCTATTCAGGAGGTCTATTTAACATGGAAAATTATAAAATAGTTCTATATTCAAAAGAAAGCTGCCTATACTGCATTCAACTTAAATCATGGTTAAAAAGAGGAATTCCATTGAATTTACAGAAAAAAATATACAGAAAAAGTCAAACTTTGACGAATTAGTTTCGTTAGGTTATGATTCTGTACCATTGATTATTATTATTAACTTAACAACCGCTGAGAAGACAATCATTCTAGGTTTTAATAAACCTAAATTAAAAAAGGAGTTAAATACTTACGAAAACTAACTTTTACTAATAAATTTGTGTTTTGGAGATTTTTTTTGGTAAAATTTATTTAATTACAACATAATATTTGTTAACCTTTATTTATATTCAGTTAACAAATAAGGAGGAAATAGGATGATCAAATCGGCAGAAAATCAATTAATCCTCTCAGTTATAACTTCTTTGCTCTTTATTGTTTTTACCTTCATGAACTTTAACAATTCATATCAAATTAGTAATCTAATAGTAAATATTTTTATATTGATTACAATTGCATCCGTTTTTAATACTGGAATACTCACTCAGAAGTATATTCAATCAAAAGAAGAGTAGAAACGAATTAGTTTTTGGTCTGGACAAATCCTAGAATCTTTTACATTTCACAGTTAATATGTTTATTTGTAAGACACTAGCATGTATTAATACTTCATAATTTTCAGTTTAGTTATGTTCTCTGTCTAGAGCCAAAAAGATAAATACCTAAGTAAAGGTGGCTCTGTCCATTTGGAAATTTATTTACAATCAGACCTTTTCGACGACAACAATTAACCTATTAAGGAATGGCTTTTCCTTCAATTTTTCGAAGCCAGATATTTGCCGGCTTCCATAAAGCAGCCCTTAAATAGCGGCTAATTTGCAATGTTTTTCGCTTTGTTTCGATTTGAACGAGTACATGTAAGCAAAGAACTATAAGTGCGATAAAGACCTAATTTTGAATGACCCATTCGCTTTGACCGTAGAACTTTTTGATACTGAGATGCTGTTTGATCCATTTGAAAAATAGTTCAATCGCCTAGTGTGATTTATACATCTCTAAAATTTCATCAGCACTCAAATCAAAACGATTTGTGATTAAGTGGAGCTCTTTTCCTTTTGAATCCATCACTTTTAAAAGGCGAAAGTAATTTTCTGCACGGTTTTAAGTGCTTCCAATCAACACCATTTGGTCTGATAGCACCCGTGTCATATGGTAGGTTAAAGTCATACACTTCCCGTATGACTGCGTTTTTACGTATCCGGGAAAGAAAAAAGAATCCATCATCTGTCCTGCGATCAAAGCGTCGTAGTCCAGGTAGCCACAGTCAAATACATACAAGCATTCTTTGTCGTCTACCATGATTTCAAGTTGACCACGATCGTGTTCCTTGGCCGTTGTCAGTACAGCCTTTTCAGAATAGGATGTACCTTTTTGTGGAAAAGAAAATAAAGCATAAAGTTTCCAAACGGAAATTTTATGCTTTACGTCACAATTGCATATTTACCACTACGATAAATTATGTAGTGGAGACGGTGGGAGTCGAACCCACGTCCAAGAATATCGGCACTTAAGCTTCTACGAGTGTAGTCGATATATTCGGATTTCGCCGCTCCTTATGCCTATCGGCGGGCGTCCGGGCAGCTAGTCTGGTTGTTCTCTTCCTTCATCCTCAGACGGTGGAATCCGGCGTAGCCCACTAAAGTTGAGTCCCTTACCCTACCACATGGGCAATGGAGGGAGGAACCGCTAAGCGCTTATTAGGCAGCTAAAGCGAAAGAATTATTAGTTTTGCCAGTTATTGGCTTTGGCGTTTTTACGAGGCCGACCCCCTCGACTCGCAACCTAAGCTCGAACTACCCCTGTCGAATCCGTAGCGCCCCCATTATAGAAAATCGATGATGAACTTAATCACCTATTCGATTAGCAGCATTTGCCGCTGACGTTAGGATGCTCGAAGGAATCGAGCCAGTTATGATTGGTCAGCACCTGCTGACATTAATTATTATAGCATAAACGAAATGAAGATCAATTGTTAACTGCTGGATATACTGGCAATCACACCAACCTACATCTTTTGTCTTTCTCGAAATGCCCGTTCAATATCACGTTTTGCTTCTTTTTTCTTTAAATCCTCACGCTTGTCATATTTCTTTTTCCCTCTTGCTAGACCGATTAAGATTTTCGCATAACCATTTTTCAAATATATCTTTAACGGTACAAGGGAATAACCAATTTCTTTCGTTTCACCAATCAGCTTATTAATTTGCTTCCGATGAAGCAATAATTTTCTTGTCCGCTCCGGATCATGATTATAACGGTTTCCCTGCTCGTACGGGCTAATATGCATTCCAATCAGAAATAATTCCCCGTTCAGGATTTTCGCATAGGAATCCTTCAAATTGACTTTGCCGGCACGGATTGATTTAATCTCCGTTCCCTGAAGGACAATCCCAGCTTCATAAGTTTCTTCAATAAAATAGTCATGATACGCTTTTTTATTTTGTGTAATCGTCTTACCTTCACCTTTTGGCATAGAGCTTCCCCACTTTCTACTGCTCTATATTTTAGCAAAAAATAGTTCCCTATACAATTTTAAGGAGAAGCATGGGAGTATCCCATGCTTGACCCTAACGCTTTTTGCTTTTCCTTTTTGCTTTAGGAGCATTTTCATAGAATTTTTTATTCCGGTTTTTCTTTTTCGCAGATTTACTGCTATCACTTGATTTATTGCGGCTCCGTCTGTTTTCATTGTGAGCGCCCTTACCTTTACGAGGCTTTCGCTCAGAACTGCCGGTTTTAATTACCTTTGTTCTTTCATTTGCATCCTGTCTACGGGTGCCTTTCATCCCAACAATTTCAAAATCAATAGATCTTTCATCTTTATCAACTTTAATGACCCGTACTGTGATTTCATCCCCAATTCGGAATACATGGCCAGTACGTTCGCCAATCATCGCGTAATGTCTTTCATCATAACGATAATAGTCGTCGGTCATATAGCTGACATGGACAAGTCCTTCGATAGTATTCGGCAGCTCGACGAACATTCCGAAATTGGTGACAGAACTAATGATGCCATCATATTCTTCGCCAATTTTATCTTCCATATATTCGGCTTTCTTCAATTCATCTGTCTCTCTTTCGGCATCAACAGCGCGTCGTTCCATTTTAGAAGAATGATCGGCAATTTCCGGAAGCTTGGCATTCCACTTTTCCTTTGTCGCTTCATTCATTTTTCCTTCGATTAAATAGGTTCTAATTAAACGGTGAACGATTAAATCAGGGTAACGGCGAATCGGCGAAGTAAAATGGGTATAAAATTCAGTTGCCAGTCCAAAGTGACCTAAGTTTTCTGGTTCGTATTTCGCCTGTTGCATTGAACGAAGCATAACTGTAGATATCACCATTTCCTCTGGTTTCCCCTGCACCTCTTCAATGATTTCCTGAAGGGCGCGCGGATGTACAGAGTTGGCAGTCCCTTTGACAATGTAGCCGAAGTTTGTAATAAATTCAAAGAAACGACGAAGCTTATCCTCCTTTGGATCTTCATGAATCCTATAAATAAATGGAACATCAAGCCAGTTGAAATGCTCTGCAATCGTTTCGTTTGCAGCAAGCATAAATTCCTCAATTAATCGCTCTCCTACAGACCGTTCACGCAACACAACATCCTGCGGCTTCCCTTCCTCATCAACAATAACCTTAGCTTCTTTAAAATCAAAATCAATCGCACCGCGCTTCATCCTTTTGCTGCGAAGAATCTGTGCTAATTCTTCCATAAGGTGGAACATTGGGACAAGCGATTCATAACGTTCAATTAATTTCGCATCATTTTCGGTTAAAATTTTGTTCACATCAGAATATGTCATTCTCTCTGACGTTTTAATAACACTTTGGAAAATATCATGGTTCACGACTTCGCCATCCGAGTCAATTTCCATTTCACATGATAAGGTTAATCGATCTGCCTTTGGATTTAAGGAGCAGATACCATTGGAAAGGCGGTGCGGAATCATTGGGATCACCCGATCAACTAAATAAATACTCGTTCCGCGATCAGCAGCCTCCAGATCAATCGGAGTTCCTTCCCGTACATAATAGCTGACATCCGCAATATGTACCCCAAGCTTATAATTTCCATTGTCCAGCTTTGTAACAGTCACTGCATCATCCAAATCCTTAGCATCAGCGCCGTCAATCGTGACAATCATTTCATTACGCAGGTCGCGTCGATTTTGAATCTCACTTTCGTCAATGGCATCAGGAGTATCAACTGCCTGCTGCAACACCTCTTCCGGAAATTCCTGCGGCAGTCCATGCTTATGGATGACGGAGAGGATATCCACTCCAGGGTCATTTTTATGACCAAGGATTTGCACCACTTCTCCTTCAGCACTCATTCTGCCCTCGGGATAGACGGTTAGCTTAACAACCACCTTATGTCCTTCTACAGCGCCATTAGAAGCTGCCTTTGGAATAAAAATATCGCCGGCAAATTTTTTATCGTCAGGAATGACAAAGCCAAAATTCTTGCTTTCTGTGTACGTTCCGACAATTTTCTGTGCTCCTCTTTCAAGGATTCTGACAATCGTACCTTCTCTTCTTTGACCAGATCCCTGTTTAGAAACACGAGTAAGAACAATATCACCGTGCATCGCGTTATTTTTTTCATGCGGAGGAATGAATATATCGTCCATTCCCGGTTCTTCCGGAATGACAAAGGCAAAGCCCTTTGCGTGTCCGGACAGCTTGCCTTTTACTAGATTCATCTTTTCCGGAAGACCGTAACGGTTGCTTCTTGTTCGGACAACAAGACCTTTTTCCTCCATTTGAACGAGAGCTTTTACAAAATCCTTAAATTCTGAGGAGTCTGTTACATTTAAAGCCATTTCTAATTCCTGAACGGTTAACGGTTTGTATGCCTCATCCTTCATATAATGCAGGAGTCTGTCTATATAATTTTTTATATTTTCATCCATTGTAAATCTCTCCTTTAGAGATCTTATTCTTCCCAATCCAGTTTTTCTAAAAACTGATAGATGTCTTCATGCAATTGGTCCTTTTCCTGATCAAGGGTAATCACATGACCGGATTTTTCATACCATTTTAATTCTTTCATTGTCGATTCCGCTTCATTATAGAAAATATTAGCGCTATTTGTATTAATCATCTTGTCATGCCTTGCCTGAACAACAAACAAAGGCGCATAAATCAAATCAATATGCTCACGGACATCAGCAATCAGATTTTGCAGTGATTTTAATGTTTTCATCGGTGTTTGTTGAAATAGCTCCATCTCCCATTCAATCTGCTCTTCCGCTTTCCCTTCCATCCTTTTATATTCGCGAGCATATTCAAGGATTCCTTCGTACATGACCTCTTCGCTTTTAAAATAAGCCGGGGCACACATGGAAATAATCCCTTTCACAGGTACATTGTATCCTAATTTCAGTGAAAATACCCCTCCTAAGGATAGCCCAGCAACAGCAATCTCCCGGTGACCTTTATTTTTTAATCGCTCATATCCGTCCATCACATCTTTCCACCAGTCATCAGGTCCGGTTGTAACAAGTTCCTCCGGTGGAACCCCATGACCTTTGTATAAAGGTGCGTGACAGGTATACCCTCTTTTTTCAAGGTAACGTCCAAGCATTCGTACATCTGCTGTGTGTCCGGTAAACCCGTGCAACAAGAGAACCGCCCGTTTCCCCTCCCCGAATATAAATGGTTTTGGTGCAATGGTTTTCATTGTGTTTAACCCCTTTTTCAGCAAATTGCCTTCATGTTAGTATTGACAGTAGATATCGTTCATAGTGGATTATTCATATTAAAAAAGCCTGACCTTGTGGCCAGACTTTTACTTTATTAAAGCTGAAAGTAAGCAACCGCAATGGTTAGAGCGAAAAACAATACGGCTAATACTATCGTAATTCTGTGAAGTACCAGATCAATTCCCCGTGCCTTTTGTTTGCCGAATAGCTGCTCTGCTCCCCCTGAAATAGCCCCCGATAAACCGGCGCTTTTTCCTGATTGGAGAAGGACGACTGCAATAAGAGCTATCGATACAAAGACTAATAGAATAATTAAAAATGTATGCATGAAATAATGCCTCCCAAAACGCACTTTTACATTATTTTAAATGTAGCATATTTTTCAGCAGGATACAAATATTTTCTTATTCTACAGCCAATGAGACGGCGAAATCCTCTGAAAGTATCTTCTAATCATGATTTATACTTCCCTATGAAGCGGATTATCTTTCTTCTACCCATTTCTTTCTTAAATCTCTTCTCGACAGCCGGATAGCTTCCTTTGTATTACAGCTTTCAGAAAAGCCTGTAAATTCCTCATCCTTATCTTGACTGTAATGTGAAAAAGCCTGAAAAACACCGTTTTCCAGTTCAAACAAATTAGTGATTAGAGTTCCTCCAATACGATCCCGTGTTTTAATAATGTGATAACCATTCAACACCACCTGTACTTGCATGAATCCCCACTCCTTTTTTCTTTTCTACAGGGTAATAGAAAAGGCTCTCGTCTGTCAAAACGCCTTTTTTTCAATTTTAAAAGGAAAAAGACACCTTTTTATTCAAAAAACGGCCGGAATTTTATATTCTGCCCTTTTTTATAGGGGAAAAATGAAATAAGTGACTTTTTTATTTTTTACACACAAATTTAATAGGAAAGGAAAAACCCTCTATTCTTGCGAGTTCGCACTAATAGAGGGTTTAAAGTAATGACTGTTTATTTTTTCAAGTTATAGAAAGATTTCAATCCAGCATATACCGCTAAATCTCCAAGTTCGTCTTCGATGCGAAGCAGTTGGTTGTATTTTGCGATACGGTCTGTACGGGACATAGAGCCAGTTTTGATTTGTCCAGCGTTTGTTG
>NZ_CAMLDX010000095.1 GCF_946478885.1 uncultured Bacillus sp.
CTCTTAGTCTACTTACACCTTAATTTTTCTGTCCAGTTAAGTGTAGCCTATCCAGCATTTTGTTTTGCAGGACATAGTGTAGAGTTTGAATTCGAAGAAACAGCGATTGCATGGAATAAAAAACCATTCCCTGAAAAATGGAAGTTTAAGAACAAGGAAGAGGCTACAAGAATAATAAAGAAAGTTTCTAAATTTTTAGGTGCAAGCTTGGTTGGTATTGCGCAATATGATGAAAGATGGACCTATGCTGATTATGAAAATCCAGAAACCGGTAAATGGGGACCTATGAAATTACCATTTGAACCAAAAAGCGTCATAGCCTTTGCTATTGAAATGTCTTACGAAGAATTTAAAACTGCACCTTCATTAATCGCAAGTGCATCGGCAGGTAAAGGCTATTCTGACATGGCTTGCTTAGTTCATAGTGTGGCTAGCTTTATTTCAAAGTTAGGGTATAAAGCTTTCGGAGCTATGAATGATACGGGCCTTTCAGTTCCTATTGCGATTCAGGCTGGGTTAGGTGAAACGAGTAGAATGGGACTGCTAGTTACAAAAGAATATGGCCCAAGAGTAAGAATTTGTAAGGTATATACTGAGCTTGAGTTAATTCCTGATAAGCCAATAGAATTTGGAGTAGTAGAATTCTGTAAAACTTGTATGAAATGCGCGGATAACTGTCCAAGTAAATCAATAAATAAAAAGAAAAATCCAGATTTTGAAGCAGTTGGTGAGTATAATAACCCAGAAGTGAAAAAATGGTATGTAAATGCAGAAACTTGTTTTACATTTTGGGCTGAGAATGGTGGAGACTGTGGAAGTTGTATCGCATGTTGTCCATACAATAAATTACCAGAATGGCATCACCAATTATGTTCAATTGCGGGGAAAACACCAGCCAGACCATTCTTAAGAAGTATGGATGAACTGTTTGGATATGGTAAAGTCAATAACGAAAAAGCAATGACTGATTACTGGAGGAAATGATAATTTTTATTGTATTTCTTAAAATTCAATAAAAAGGATGGTGCTTATTAATATGATTTTATTATGGATGTTTTTGGGTGCGCTTATTGCTTTGTCCGGTGTGTTTATTTATCAATTTTTATATGCAAAAGGTAAGTTGAAACCGATTACTTGGGTGACTTCAATCCTAGCTGTTGTTGCGATTGGATTCGGTTTTGCTTGGACATTTTCTAGTATTGCAGAAAATGAAATGCGTGCTGCTGCGATGGGAGTTATGCTTTTTATTGGTTCAGGAGTGATATTAATATTAATTACTCAAAAATTGATAAAGCAAAAGAAAGTAAAAGTAAGTCAATAAAAAAACAAACTGTATATAAATTAATGTTTGAGAGTGTTTTTATTCTAAGATGATAGAAAGGAGAGGGAGTGTGAGAGATAAAAAAACATATATAAAGAGACACTTTCTTTTTATTATCGGACTCTCAACTATATTGCTGGCCTTACTTTATAATTGGTTTTTGATTGAAGATGAATCACTAGATGCTTTGATTCAAAAAAATTATCCTGAAATAACAAAAATTGAAAAAATTAACAGTGACCCGCTAGCTTATAAGGTATACAAGGATTCTAAATTTGTAGCTTATGGGGTAGTTGGGGAAGCAACAGGGTATCAATCTCAAGTGAAAATTTTTTCTCTAATTGATTTAAAAGGTGTTTTATTATCTAGTTTTGTTGTGCAACAAAATGAGACACCTTCCTTTTTTCAAAGAATAGTGAATGAGCATTTTTTAGAAGAATTTAATGATAAGCCGATTAAAGAAGGGTTTGAGGTTGGAAGTAATATAGATGCGACTACTGGAGCGACAGTATCCTCTACTGCGATTACGAAAGCTATAAATAGGGGAATAAAATATATTGGCGATAATCAATTAGAAATGCAGGTTAATAATCCATATTCTAAAGTAGAATTTGGAGCAAAAGAATTGGTCACGATCCTATTTCTAGCTTTTGCTGTTTATGCTAGTTATAAATGTAAGGCAAAGATCAGAACGTATGTATTACTATTTTCCATTATAGTAATGGGATTTTGGTTAAATATGTTTATTACATATAATATGTTTGCTTCTGTTCTATTAGGGCTATTTCCCTCAATTGAAAATATAGGGTGGTATGTATTGTTCTTTGGAACAATTTTCGTCATATTAGTAACAAGCAAGAATATATATTGTGTTTGGATGTGTCCTTTTGGTGGAGTACAGGAACTTCTTTATAAAATTGGATTTAAAGGTCTAAGAATTTCACCGCATGTGATGAAATACATGCGTAAAGTTCCTGGATTTCTTGCGTGGTTTGCGATCATGCTGGGTATTTTGAAGGATAACCCTAAAATAACAAACTATGAACCTTTTAGTACATTTTTTAGTCAAATAGGCACAGATATTCAATGGATATTGCTTCCAATTATTATATTTACAAGCTTGTTCACCAATAGATTCTATTGTGGTAATTTGTGCCCGGTAGGATATACATTGAACTTAATAGTAAAACTTCGGCAAAAAGGAGCGAAATTATGGGGCAACCAAAAAAAATTACAACAAAAGATATAATTGCATCCATAATCTTAGGAGTTTGTTTTTTGTTAATCATCATCATAATATGTCAAAATGCTGGATATTTTCAATGGTAATAAGTGATGATATAAAAAATAAAATATTTGTAGAAATAGGTTTTTTACAATTAGAAATTAAAGTATTGGTGAAAATGCAATCCCACCACTCTGAATGTTAGAAAACTGTATGTAAGCTCAGTATGAAAATATGAGAAGGACAAGCAATAATCATGAGTTAGAGATTTGCCTATTTCGCTGACATAGAGCCACCTCGAGGACGGGAGGTTATTAGGATTTATTTATAAACCCTAACGCCTCCCGCTATTTTGTGTTTTTTTCGGTTTTAAAGCAAAATAGTCAGAAGGGAGGAAAATCAATTTGAGGAAACATTATTTTATTATATTTGCATTGTTCCTTATATTTAGATGATTAGGTGGATGTACAGAGGAATTTCAAGAATAAAAGTAATGATCGTGTCAATAATAATCAATCGAAAAAATTTTTTCCAAAAACTATTGAAGATGCAAGTAATCGAAAAGTTAAAATAGATAGAAAACCTTAGACGAATTGTTTTATTAATCCCAAACAATACAGAAATTGCTTTTGTACTAGGGCGTGGAAATAGGATAGTTGGAGTTCTTGATTACGATAATTACCCGAAGGAAACAGCAGAAATTGAGAAAATCGGATCGATGGCATACAATATTGAAAAAATCATTTCATTAAAACCAGATCTAGTACTTACCCATGCTTCAAATATTAACAATACAAGTGAGTATTTTAATCAAATGGATAGTGCAAGAATAACAGTTTTAGTGGTGTGTAATCGCCAACTGAACTTTCGATAGAGGTATTCTGCTTTAATAGGTGCTCTTATTTTTGCAATTGTTCTATTACCTCGTAGAAATGATGTTATCCGAACTGCCGGAATTATTTCTGAATCACAAACAGTGGTAAAGAGGCACTTAGAATCATATTGTAGGATTTATAGTGAAATGATAAATGACATATAGAAAAGATCATAATATAATAAAGGCAAGCACTCTTTGTGAGTGCTTTTTATTTGTCGATAGAGACGGGAGAAAGGTATTATTATGCGTGTCTTGATTCGGGGAGTGGTGAAATGAAGGTATTTATGGATTTAATGTGGTTCTTTAAACAGGAAAAAAGGCCCTATATATTAGGAATTGCTTTGTTAATTGTGGTAGCCATGCTGGAGCTGGTACCGCCGAAAGTAATTGGAATTGTTGTCGACGAGATTAAAAATGGAACATTAACAGACAGACGACTTTTCACATGGATGATGGTGCTCGCCGTGACTGTCATATTCATGTATATTGTGCGCTATTTTTGGCGTCTCATGATTTTCGGTTCCGCATATAAGCTTGCCAGACAATTAAGGGATATGCTGTATTCTCATTTTACGAAAATGTCTCAAGCCTTTTATCAAAGAAAAAGAGTAGGAGATCTAATGGCACATGCCACCAATGATCTACAGGCGGTGCAGCAGACAGCAGGTGCCGGTGTCTTAACAATGGTTGATTCCTTGACTATCGGGGTCGCAGTTATTTTTGTGATGGCTACAACGATCAGTTGGAAATTAACATTGATTAGTTTGATTCCCATGCCATTCATGGCCATTTTGACGAATTGGTATGGCAGCTTGTTACATCGACGTTTTTATAAGGCACAGGAGGCTTTTTCATCTTTGAATGACAAAACACAGGAAAGCATTAGCGGCATCAAAGTGATTAAAACGTTTGGCCAGGAAAAAGAGGATATAGAAGATTTCCATCAGCAATCTGCAGATGTTGTGAAGAAAAATCTTGCAGTCGCACGCGTGGATGCTTTATATGATCCAACAGTGTCCGTGATAGTGGGCATATCCTTCTTCTTATCGATTTCGTTTGGTGCCAGGTTTGTTATAGATGGTTCGATTACGATCGGTGAGCTTGTTTCCTTTAATGCGTATTTAGGACTGCTTGTCTGGCCAATGCTGGCATTTGGCTGGTTGTTTAATATTGTGGAAAGAGGAAGAGCCTCTTACGATAGGGTTAAAGCCATTCTTGAGGAGCCAGTGGATGTAGTCGATGCCCCAGGAGCAGTAGATATTATGCCAGAAGGTGACCTTATATTTCAAGTTCGTGAATTTTGCTATCCTGGTGAAGTGCATCCTGTCCTTAAACAGATTCATTTCCGTCTGAAAAGGGGTGAGACACTTGGGATAGTAGGAAAAACCGGAGCAGGGAAAACCACCTTGCTGAAGCTTATCATCCGGGAAATTGAAGGCTTTGACGGTACAATCTTATTTGGTGAGAGACAGCTTCATGAATATAAGCTTGAAAGACTTCTACAGGCGATTGGTTATGTGCCGCAGGAGCATTTCTTGTTCTCTGCCTCGGTTGCCGATAATATTTCCTTTGCTAAACCCGATGCATCCATGGACGAGATACATCAGGCAGCGCAATCAGCCAAAATGGACGAGGATATCCTTCGCTTTCCAGATGGTTATGATACCGTTGTCGGCGAACGCGGTGTCTCGCTTTCAGGGGGACAAAAGCAGCGGATTTCCATCGCTCGAGCACTCTTGATGGAACCTGAGCTGTTAATTCTTGATGATTCACTGTCTTCTGTCGATGCCAAAACAGAAGAGGGAATCCTGTCCTCTTTAAGAGAAACACGTGCCGGAAAAACCACTATTATTACTGCACACAGGTTAAGCTCCATTCAGCATGCGGATTTAATTCTCGTTTTAGATGAAGGGGAAATAAGCCAAATGGGTACACATGATGAACTTATGGAGAAGGATGGATGGTATAAAGAAATGTATCTTCATCAGCAGCTGGAAGAGCTTGTGGAGAAAGGGGGAGCTTATGGGCAAAAAGATTGAATTTAGCAAAAAGGAACAACGGGTTACTTTATTTCGACTTCTTTCCTATTCGACCCCTTATTTCAAAAAAGTGATTTTGGCCTTTATTCTCCTGTCAATGGCTGTACTAGGGGAAATTACGGGCCCTATTTTGATAAAAATCTTTATTGATGACTACTTGACCCCGAGAAACCTGCCTCTTGAGCCCTTGATTCTTTTAGCAGGAGGATACCTTGGGATACAATTATTAAAATCGCTGATCACTTATTTTCAACAATATACCTTTCAAGAAATTGCCTTAAACATTATCCAGCAGATCCGGGTTGATGTCTTTACTAAGGTTCAGGCCCTAGGCTTAAAGTACTTTGATAAAACCCCGGCTGGAAGTATCGTTTCAAGGGTAACAAACGATACAGAAGCGATTAAAGAGCTGTTTGTCACTGTTCTTTCCAGTTTTATACAAAGCGGGTTTCTGCTTGCTGGTATTTTCGTAGCTATGTTTACGCTGAATGTTCAGCTAGCTGTATACTGTTTGATTATTGTCCCGCTGATCCTAATCATAATGAAAACATACCGAAAATACAGTGCGCATTTTTATGCAGATATGCGGGAGAGATTGGGACAATTGAATGCTAAGATGAATGAATCCTTACAAGGGATGGCAATGATTCAAATGTTCCGACAGCAAAAAAGACTGGAGAGAGAGTTTTCCAAAATTAACGAGAAGCATTATCTTGCTGGAAAGAGAAATATTAAACTTGACAGCCTGCTTCTGCGTCCAGCCGTAGATATTGTATACATTGGTTCTTTAATTATGGTCTTAAGTTATTTTGGAGTTACCTCCTTTAACAGTCCGGTTGAGGTTGGAGTAGTCTATGCCTTTACTACCTATTTGAATCGTTTTTTTAAGCCAGTAAATGAAATGATGAAGCAGCTTTCGACGTACCAACAGGCTATTATTTCTGCAGGAAGAGTATTCCAACTGCTGGATGAGAGAGAAGTAGCACCGAAACAAAGCGACATCGTGCAAACGAAAATGATAGATGGAAAAATTGAATTTAATGATGTCAGCTTTTCATATGATGGAAAAAAGGACGTTTTGAAACATATCTCTTTCACAGTAAAGCCAGGGGAAACAGTAGCTTTGGTTGGTCATACCGGAAGCGGAAAGAGCTCAATAATAAATTTGCTGATGAGGTTTTATGACTTCAAGCAAGGAGAAATTCTGATTGATGGAGTATCCATTAAAGATTATTCCTTAGATAAACTACGGGAGAAGATGGGACTTGTTCTCCAGGACCCATTCTTGTTTTATGGCACCGTCAAGGATAATATCCGTTTGCATAACGATAAGTTGACAGATGAGAAGGTGAGAGAAGCAGCAGAATTTGTTCAGGCACATCATTTTATTGAACGACTGGAGAATGGTTACGCTCACCGGGTAGTGGAAAGAGGTTCAACTTTCTCCAGCGGGCAGCGTCAATTAATAGCCTTTGCCAGAACGATAGCTACTGATCCGAAAGTCTTGATTCTTGATGAAGCAACGGCCAATATTGATACAGAAACGGAAGAAGAGATTCAAGCGGCATTGGCGAAAATGCGTAAAGGGCGATCGACGATTGCTATTGCCCATAGATTGTCGACGATACAGGATGCAGACTTAATTCTTGTACTGCACCAAGGAAGTATTGTAGAAAGAGGAACACATCAAGAATTGCTAGCACAAAAGGGACTTTATTACCAAATGTATCAACTGCAAAATGGTCTTGTCGTTTTATAAGGTTTGTCACAAAATGTTCACGCATACTTAATTATCTTTTTATCTTTTGGTTTGATAAAATGAATAAAGTATGAACGAATTGGAGAGGATAAAATGTCAGATTTAAACATTTTCATTGCATTTGGAGCCGGCTTTCTGAGCTTTATCTCACCTTGCTGTCTTCCGCTTTATCCGGCATTTCTTTCCTACATTACGGGGATGAGTGTAGGTGAGTTAAAAAGTGACAATGGAATGATGCAGAAACGTAGTCTGCTCCATACACTTTTTTTTCTAATCGGTTTCTCAGTGATTTTTGTCGCAATAGGATTTGGAACTAGTATAGTCGGTTCCTTTTTTACAAATTATCAGGATTTAATTCGTCAGATTGGTGCAATTTTTATTATTTTGTTCGGCTTAATTATAATTGGCGTTTTTAAGCCTGAGTTTATGATGAAGGAACGCCGTTTTGAGTTCAAGAATAGACCTTCAGGATATGTCGGTTCCATTTTAATTGGGATGGCGTTTGCGGCTGGTTGGACACCGTGTACGGGGCCTATCCTGATGAATGTTATTTTGTTGGCTGCCACTAAACCGGATTCGGCAATGCTGTATATGTTTGCCTATGTGTTAGGATTTGCAATCCCATTCTTTATCCTTTCTTTCTTTATCGGTCGAATGAATTGGATCAAGAAGCATAATGTGAAAATTGTAAAAATTGGTGGATGGCTGATGATTATCATGGGGGTTTTCCTATTCTTCGATGGGATGACAGCAATTATCTCGGTATTAAAATATGTCTTTGGCGATTTTTCAGGATTTTAGACGGTCAGTACCTAGATGTTGTCTATTAAACGAGGAGGAATACATTTTTGGCTAGAATTTTACTTGTTGACGATGCAAAATTTATGAGAACTACTCTGACAAATATGTTAACAAAAGCCGGACATGAAATTGTAGGTGAAGGCATCAATGGTCGTGAAGCAGTAGATTTGTATCGCAAACTTTTGCCGGATGTAGTTATTTTGGATATTACCATGCCGGAAATGAATGGATTGGAAGCGGTTCAAGCGATAAGAAACGAATTTCCTCAGGCCTTGATAATCATGTGTTCAGCGATGGGGCAGCAAAGGATGATTCTTGAAGCTATTCATTCTGGTGCGAAGGATTTCATTGTTAAGCCATTTATTGAATCCGCTGTGTTGGATGCTCTTAACAGAGTGTTGTCCCAATAAGGTGTTTTGTCTCATATGGGTTGGTAGCTAACTTAGGAAGCTGGCAAAAGTTAGACCGTTTTGCCATGAATAAATGAATGACCTCCAACAACATGAAAACATTTCTCTATATAACCAGTTTGCGATATAATAATAGTGCATTTATTAGAATGAAGGGGAATGAACAATATGAATATGGTGATTGCTACCTCGATTGGAGCAATTTTCGTGGCCGTGTTTGCCATGGTTATCCGTATGAAAGCAGCCAAAAGGCCTGCTTCGGTAAAAAAAATCCTATTGCCGCCTTTATTTATGAGTACAGGTGCCTTGATGTATTTGTTTCCTGACTTTCGCTTGACTCCGAGCGAGATCTTGGAATCCATAATGGTCGGAATGTTATTTTCCATTCTGCTGATTAAAACATCAAAGTTTGAAATAAAGGAGCAAAGCATTTATTTAAAGCGCTCACGTGCCTTTGTCTTTATTCTGATTGGCCTGCTAGTCATCCGAATTTCTGGAAAATTAGTTCTCAGTGCCGCCATTGATTATGGGGAACTGAGCGGGATGTTTTTCCTGCTGGCGTTTAGTATGATTGTCCCGTGGAGAATTGCCATGTACCGCAATTATCAAAAACTATATCATGAAATTCACAAGTCGATAGGATCCACATCTGTTGTATGATGAAATGGGTTCAAAGGTGAAAAGATAGAACAGAGAGCTGTCCCATAAGGTGTCAGGCATCCACAATTGATCAATATCCTGTGCAGATTTATGCAAAGTGATACAAGATACTATATTGTGCTGCCTGATACCTTTGCTTTTGGGACAGCTCTTTTTTGTTTGAAATTGCTTCCTTATTGTTGGAATAAATGCTCGTAAGGAGCTACTTCAATCTGCTTTTCTGCAAGCTTTTTCCGTAAAAAGTTATGATCGCGTTTTGGTGTTGCCATGATATAGCCGCGGATGACCAAATTCTGATCGATTTTCCCAGCCTTTTCCTTCAGAGCCAGTTCACCGATCTTTCCGGCAATTTTATGCTTCGCCACATCGCGGAACAACTCAGGGACAGGAGAGACCAGATCAGCCAGTAATTCCTTTTCTTCAGGCTGCCACAGATGGATTGTTTCATTGACATAATATTCTTCCCAGTCCATATCAGACTTCCCATCCTCTTTCGGCATCTTTTTTAAAAATTTTCGAAACATGAAAAAACCGCCGATAGCAAACGAACTGATCAGCACAATAATCCAAAATAAAATAAACCAAAGAAACCAACCTTCAAGCATTTCTTTCACCTACACTCATTATTCTGAATCAATTATATGATTATTCTCATTTTCAGACAAGAGATAAGGGCTAAACGAAAAAAGAGAGTACAGGCGCTATATGAACTTTTTTTAAAATCAATCAAGATTTAGAAGGTGAGGGTATAGAACTGCTTCTAGGTGAAACAATTTTCACGACGATAGTTAATCATTCCCTTGTCCCCAATATTGTTTGAACAAAAAAGTTATTATATAACAACATAATTATAATGAATAATGATAATAATTTATTGTAAAACAATAAATTATGAGTTAAAATCAAATAAACAAAATAGGCGAGGTGCTTTTGATGACACGCAAGTTAGGTTCAACACTCTTTTTAAAAATAGCTGTTATTCTAATGGGTCTTCCAGTTCTTGCTTTGTGCATATTTTTCGTTCCTGAGATGGCAAATTATGCAGCAGAATTATATCCAGAAATTGCTTATATGAGATATCTCGTTTTTATTGAATTATATGGAACGGCGATCCCTTTTTACCTTGCTCTGTATCAAGCTTTTAAACTTCTAAGCTATATTGACAATAACGAGGCTTTCTCGGAATTATCCGTCAAGGCTTTAAAGAACATAAAAAAATGTGCCATAACAATCAGCGGTTTGTATGTGGTAGGTATGCCGCTCTGCTATCTTTTGGCAAATGCTGACGATGCCCCGGGTATCATAGTAATCGGAATGATCATTATTTTTGCTTCAATGGTGATTGCAGTTTTTGCTGCTGTTCTCCAAAGACTTTTACAAGAAGCTATTAATTTAAAATCAGAAAATGATTTAACGGTCTGAGGTGAAAACAATGGCGATTATAATCAATATTGATGTGATGCTGGCTAAAAGGAAAATGAGTGTAACAGAACTTTCGGAGAGGGTTGGAATAACAATGGCTAACCTTTCAATCTTGAAAAATGGAAAGGCAAAAGCAATTAGGTTTTCAACATTAGAGGCTATATGTAAAGCTTTGGATTGTCAACCAGGAGATATTTTGGAATACAGTAGTAACGAAATAACAAGGTAAGACCTGATACGAAGGTAAAACGGTAATATACGATATTATGATCGCTAATGCTTGACTAGCTGATGTGATTTTAGCTAGATTGCTTGGTGAAATTGCTCTTGGTGTACAACAGATGTTGGGAAAATTTATATTTGACGTTGTTCGAGAGATATTAGTCGGGCCACAGTTGTTTACGGAAAGAACTATCGATATTCAGATGGATCAGGAGAAGCAACACACCGTCCCTAAACTTCCATATTAAAGGAGAAATCATGAGAGCACTAAAACAACTCGTTCGTTTTGGTTGGGAACAGGCCCTATCATGTTTGTTTCCGGTCGTAATTTTTGTTTCTTTGGCTTTTACACAAATCATACCCTTTCCTTTCCTGCCACGATATGACTGGCTGTTGATCATCTGTCTTCTGATGCAGTTCTGGATGGTGCGTTCGGGACTTGAATCTAAGGATGAACTAAAGGTGATTACATTGTTCCATCTTATTGGACTTGCACTTGAACTCTTCAAGGTGCATATGGGCTCCTGGTCTTATCCAGAAAAAGGATATTTTAAAATTTTTGGAGTCCCTTTATATAGCGGATTTATGTACGCAAGTGTAGCGAGTTATCTTTGCCAGGCATGGAGGAGGCTGAAGGTTGAACTGATTAAGTGGCTGCCATTTTTGGTAGTTGTAGCTCTTGCAGCTGCGATTTATTTAAATTTTTTCACCCATCATTATTGGATTGACGTTCGTTGGTGGTTAATTGGACTTGTTGTGATCGTCTTTTGGCAGTCATGGGTCACATACGAGGTTAATGGAACTCGTTACCGTATGCCACTTGCCCTTTCTTTTGTGCTCATTGGATTTTTTATTTGGATAGCCGAAAATATCGCAACGTTCTTTGGAGCTTGGGAATATCCAAACCAAACCGATGCATGGAGTCTCGTTCATCTAGGAAAGGTGAGTTCCTGGCTCTTATTGATAATTGTTAGCTTTCTTATAGTAGCGACGTTAAAGCAGGTTAAGGGGCTAAATTCCACTAGGATTATTATATCTGTTAAGAATACTCCATTAAAAAAGTCGAATCTTTAGCAAAGTAAAGATTTGACTTTTTAGGTTAAAGTGAGGCAAATTGGTGAGGATAGAAGGGATTGAAGATTAAACTAGAACTGCTAAATGAACCTTATATCCATATTAAAAGACATTTTGTTCTTCATTATTTTTCTTTACACCCCACTGTGGATCTTGAGAAATTTCTGATCCGAAGAACTACTAAAGGAATGTCTTTAACTGTTCTTCGCAAAAAGAGGAAGGTTGGCTACTTGTTCAGCTTTTTCGGTTCACATTTTAGCTGTTCTTCCTTTGGAGATACCTATATTTGTGAAATTGATTCAGATATAAAGAGGCTAATGGATAATGATAGTGCTGTAGCACACTATTTTATTTATAATTAGAAAAATAAGGTAAAAAATTAGATCGTTCTGTCCTCTGTTAATGATATTATTTAAGTATCAAATAAATATGGGTTGAATATACTATGAAAAATTCAGTTGCTAATGTATTGCGAATCATTGGAATAATTGAATTTGTTACAGGTATAATCTTAGGTTTAATTTTTACAGAAAGGTATCAAAAAATGATTACTTGGTGGATTGCTGGGTTTGTATCAGGAATGTTGTTTATTGCTATTGCCGAAATCATAGAATTGCTACATGAAATAAATTTGAAATTAGGAAGTCTAACTACCGATAATGAAAATAAAAAATGAATCTGCAATGAAAGGCAAAAAGGAAAGAAAGAATTTTGGAGTCAATTACAGTGGAAGATGAATCTATTTTATTCCTGTTAATGTTGAAAATAAACCATTTCAACTATTGCAGTCGAATATTGATGGCTGATAACCTAAATATTATGATTATTCAGTATAATGAATTGAATTGGATATAGCTTGCAGTAAATGGTATATTTAATTAGATAAGTAAGAATGGGAAGGGATTAAATGAGGCTCGGACAACAAAGGGTTGATTATGTTAAGTTGCGAAATTTCAATATAATGATTGATTATGAGTGAAGAAACATAAACCTAAACTATTGAAATTTATTATATCCTTTAGTAAGATGTACATGTGAATGGTAGACGAAACCGTTTGCTCTTTTATAAGAGACCGTACTACTGATGTCTCAACACCTTGATACTTGCTACACGAAATGGGGCTGAATGGGGTACTGGTGTCCTCCACGGTCTTCAAAACCGCTTGTGACCAGCGTGCCTGGTCAGGTGGGTTCGATTCCCAC
>NZ_CAMLDX010000096.1 GCF_946478885.1 uncultured Bacillus sp.
CAGCTAGAATTAACGTTGACATTTTTGTTTGTTTAGTTTTCAAAGAGCAATTTATGTGCCTAATTATCATTGGCGACTTTTTATATTATATCTTCTTACTAATATGAAGTCAACTATTTTTTGAAAAAGCAATTTAAAATTTGCCATCTCAAATCAGCGACATGATTAAATATATCACTTTATTTCATTGAAGTCAACTTCTTTTATGCGTTTTTCTCACTCATTTTTACAGTCACTAAATTTAAAGAGTATGATACTAATTTTTGCATAGCAATAAAGGAAAGTTAGCCTCCTTGTTTAGAAACTACTGCCTTATTTTAAAAGACTGCAGTTCTTTTACCAAATGCGGAATAGTATCAAAAAACACTTAAAATATTATGCTTACCACGCAGTCCTGAAAAACAATTAGGCAAAGGAGAAATCACTATCAGCCTGCGGATTCCAATTCAACTATACTATGACTCTCCAATTATGGTTGCATTGGGCATGGATACCTTTTTTCTCCATTAACTCCTGAGCAATCAGCTCCGTCATATCGGTTTGAATTTCCTTTAGAACGGGTTTATTTTTGAACATTAGAAAATCCCCGGCACCAGCAGCGCGATAGCTGTTCATTACAACCGTAAACTCTCTTTCAGGATCAATGGGTTTGCCATTAAAATTCAGCTTTGTCACCCGGTTTCCTACAGGATTGGAAATCTTTAATTCATATTCGATCCCCTCCCACATATCGTAGTGGTAAGGCTGTTGCTTCGGATATTGGAACTTAGGGTTTACGATGATTTCTCCGTCTTTCATTTCAAAGTAGGTTGCCGACTGCTCTAACGCTTCCTTGATTTCCCTTCCGCTTAATAAAATAGTCTTCAGTGTATTCGGATAAATATAATTGGCTACTATTTGCCTCATTGTCACATGATGCAGAAAGCCTCCCGGTCTATTATGAAAAAGAGCTGTACAGGAAATTTCTGCCCCGGACACACGAAGCTGGACGCGGTTAATGAATTCCACATATGGATGCTCCTGCAGTCTTGCCTGGAATGGATCGCCAATATACATATCACCTTCAATAACTCCGATTGTTTGATTTAGCCATTGTTCCGTTTCATCATAGATTGGCCTTAAAAGCCTGCTCACTGCTTCATCAGTCGGTGTCTGATCATCGACGTGGATAAGAGAAGATTCCGATGAGCATGAAATGATTTGATCATTCTCATTTTTCACCACTTTGATGACCATTTCTCCGATGCACGTTCCTTTCGTACCGGGCTGAATCACCATTTTACCCAATACTTCCGCTGCGATTTCCCGATGCTGATGTCCTGTAACAAGAATATCGATATCGTCGATCTCCCGGCACATGGCATAGCCTTGATTTTCTCCGGTGTCTTTTTCCACAAGTTCTCCTGTGTTTAAATCCCGCTCAAAGCCACCATGGTAACAAATCATAAGCAAATCCGGATTCTCCTGGCTCCGAATATGCGAGACCCATTTTTTAGCAGTATGAAGAGCATTCTCAAAATGAAGGCCTGCTATATGGGCAGGTTCTTCCCAATGCGGTACATAATGCGTAGTCAATCCTACAATCGCAATTCGGACACCCGCAATATTTTTAATCATATATGGTTTCGCAAGAGGATTGCCATTATTTTCTATAATATTAGCTGACAGCCATGGAAACTCAGATTGAACCATTGCTTCTTTTAATACAGGCAAGCCGAAATTAAACTCATGATTTCCAAGGATCACTGCATCATACTTCAAATAATTCGCAGCTGTAATCATTGGATTCTTCGTAGTATTGCGAAATTTATGATGATAAAAGGTAAGCGGACTTCCCTGAATTAAATCACCATTATCAATCAATAAAACATGGCCTTCTTCTCGCTTCCTCTTTACGATAGAAGCAAGTTTTGCCAGACCCATATTTTTTTCTTCCTGATCGCGGAATGTTGTTGGATAGACATACCCATGGATGTCACTGGTTACTAAAATCCGGATTTCTATTTGTTTCATCGGTACGTCCTCCTAAAAACTGTGCAGCAAAATATAAAGGCTAATGAGTAAGTTTTATGACAAGCCCAGCTTAAACATTCTTAAATTAGTGATTTTTTAAATAAGCTTTATTAAAGTTTATTATTATCTTTAAATTTAAAGCTATTTATCAGAAATCTTGATTGCTTCAGACTGGGGTGACCTGGTTTGAGCCCGTGTTATCCGGACTCGGAAACTTTTCGGATTACTCTTGCCTAAAAATCAGTGTTTATCCTAATTTCAAATGTCATATATGTCGATCAATTGAGTTAGAAAATACCATTCATTGACCGAAACCAATTGATCTCATGATTGCAACGAGGGCTTTGCGCTGAATCATCAATTTTCCTTCTATTGTCCGCATCACTTGAAAAAAAGACCTGTCCCAAAAGCAAAGGTGCCAGGCACCTCACCCCCGCATCTAGTATCACTTTGCATCAATCTGCACGGGATATAAATTGTGAATGCCTGACACCTTATGAGACAGCCCTGCGTTATATGTTCATTTCTTCTGTCTGAGAAAACGGATCTGCTTAAAACTTTACCTTAAGCTTCTTTATCCTTATTCCTTTGTTCAATCCAATCGTCCGGCAGATCTTCCGAACGGATTCGATCAATCGGTACAAATACCTCAAAATGGCGGTACAGATTTTCAAACTCTGCAGGAAGCAATCCGCCGAATTCTCCGTCTAAATTCAATTGAACCTTTTCATCTGATGTCACTTTTATCCGGTTGGCTTTTGTATAAAGGACATTCGGATCGTTAATATGCTCCCCCCTGATAGCAAGAGAAGCAATCCGGATAAAATCAGCCAGGTTGGTATCCTTCAAAATAAGCAGCGAGAACATCCCATCATTAATGGAGGAGTTTGGCGAAAGCTTTTCAAAACCGCCAACTGAATTTGTCAGTGCGACCAGAAACAGCATAACCTCTCCTTCAAAAAGCTTTCCGTCATATTCAATTCGGACTTTTGTTGCTTTAAGTGACGGCAACATTTCCATGCCTTTTAAATAATAAGCTAGCTGTCCAAGCATCGTTTTGAGCTTACTTGGTACATCATAGGTGAGCTCGGTTAACCGTCCGCCGCCGGCGATATTAATAAAATATTTATTATCCATTCGGCCGATATCAACTGGAATCGTATCGCCCTTGGCAATGATTTCTGTAGCTGCTACGATATCGCGAGGGATCTGCAGTGCTCTGGCGAAATCATTGGTTGTTCCGACTGGAATGACTCCAAGCCTTGGGCGGTATTCCTGCTCAGCCATTCCGTTCACTACTTCATTAATCGTGCCGTCTCCACCTGCTGCTACAACCAAATCAAATCGCCGTTCTACGGCGAGTCGCGCTTCAACAGCGGCATCTCCTGCACCTGTTGTCGCATGACAGGAGGTTTCATATCCTGCATTTTCCAAAATATTCAGCACTTCTGACAGATGCTTCTTGAACGATTCACGGCCGGAAGTAGGATTATATATCACTCTTGCTCTTTTCATACCCATCATCCCATTTTTACAATTTCATACAAATATGATTCTTTATTCATTCCGTATCATTTTTAATCATAGCCGAAACGGACGGACAAGGCAATTTTTTCACCCTATTCCCTTCCATTTGGAAATACTTTTCCACTTTCGATTCCTTCGTCGTACCACTTTTAAACCCTCTTTTTTCTCGAACTAAACAGAAGCTTCACTCCACCTCCAATAAATAACAGGCAGACAATTCCTGTCTGAAAATATTGACTGAACATATATAAAGCATCTCCATTGAACCAGTTTCCTAATACTCGCGAAAGAAGGGGGAGGGGTAAATATACAACCGCATAATAAAAGCCGATAAAGATCAGCCCAGCACCAATCCATCGCTGGTAATTAAACAAGTAGGAAATAATCGCTGTATCTTCAAGTGGCTCTAAGCCATACTTTGAAGCCTTTTGCATCCCGTCAAAAAAACTGTAAAACCAGATAAGCGGTATTAGGAAGAAAAACATCCCTAGCCTTAAAATATCAAGAATGTAAATAGAAAACAAAAAAGCCGCCATTAACTGAATTCCACGGTGCTGCAAACCTAAATAAAGATGCCCCGCTCCGGGAAAAATTGAGAGAAAGATGGCAATTGCCTTGCTTTTTCTTCCTTCCTCCCTCCGGCTATCAAAATCCTCAAAGATCGTCCGATCCACCAGTTTTTCACCGCGCTGCTTATCATTCAATTGCTGCATGGCATCAAAAAAGCCAATGACCCAAATAACAGGCAAGATTGCTAAAAAGATGAGAAACTCTAAGCGTGAGGACAGGATGGTGACAAACAGTACCATTGTTCCCAGTCCTAAAAAAGTGGTTAAGATCGAGATTCCCCGGTTCATCAGCCCCAATTGAAAATGACCGACCCCTGGGATAAAGGATAAAACAATGGTGAAAAATCGCTCGGAGTTATTGCTAACTGATGTTTCTCCTATAAGACCCGAGCCCTCCCCTGTCTGCTTATACAGCTTTGACGCTGTAATAATTGTATCCAGAAAGCTAATGGTGTAAATCATCAGCCCGCCGATAGCAAATCCGTAGAAAAAATGACTATTGAATAGATCTGCTAATATAATTGATGCAATCGGAAGACCAAACGCGGAGCATAGATAAAATATTGCTCGTAGTGGTTTTTTTAAATAAAACAGCCCTCCGCCCGGAAAAAATGCCAATAAAAAAGCATAGATTGGATTTTTTGTCATTCCTTCCCTTCCCCCTTCTTTCTGTCTTCCTGCTGCGAATCTCTCCAAGCAAATGTCTTATCCATTATTCCATTCGTCAATTCAGCTCTGTTTTCCTGAAATGATGGTCTTTGGATCTTTTCCGTATATTGAATAATAGACTGAAATATCCCGGTTGACATAAAAATTAGAGTGACAGCTGCCGCTAATAGATACTGAAACAATACATGCTGATAAAAGCGCCTTTTTTTATCCTCACCGGAAGGTTTTATCGGTACAGCATGCAAGTCCATAATTCTGTCCATCACCTTATCGGTAAATTCTGCATTCTGCTCCATTATCGGGAAGGTGGAATCGCCTGCAAAATCCAGCGCCTCCATATATACCTCGAGACAATGATCACAACGATAAAGATGATTCTCGTATCGTTCGCGAACTTCTTCCTCTACTTCATCCTGTATGTACTTTTTCCATTGTTCATAGGAATAGTGCTCCATCAAAAATCATCCTCCTTCCAGTGCTTTTTCATCCATTTCCTTGCTCTGTATAGCCTCGTCTCAACAGTTTTAATCTGTATCTGCTGCTCATTGGCGATTTGCTTTTGGCTTTTTTCTTCTATATAAAAATCAAAAATAACGTTGCGGTAATTTTCCGGCAGTTCTTCTAATTTATCCTGCAGACGTTTCTTTCTTGCCCTTGTTAAAACCTCTTCCTCAACGACACAAGCTTTCCCGCTTATCGAGTGAACATCGATTAAATCGGTCAGCTCTTCCTGCCGCCGATCGCGCTTTCTTTTAACATCTATAGCATGATTAACGGCGATGCGGATCATCCATGCCTTAAAGCCTTGGTCTTTATACCGGAAGAGAGACAGATAGATTTTCAAAAAGACCTCCTGTACGGCATCCTCAGCCTCCTTTTGATCCCGTAAAATTGCATAAATCACCCGATATAAATCCATCCAGTATCTTTCAACAAGCAGTCGGAAGGCATGGTCATTGCCGTCTTTGATCTTTTGAATCAAAATTTGATCACTGATAGTCTCCCCCCCTTTCCCACATCCGCCCTTTAATAAACGAATATCCTTCCCTTCACCCCTACAGTAATTTTTTAAGGATTTTCAAAAAATGATCCAAGAAACAAATTTGGACAAGCATTCGAGAACAGACTGGATCATTGAATGATTGGTTTAATCAAACATTTGATTAAGTTCAATATCGACTGATCGTACTCGGAATTTTCTGTTCAAAGGGACGTTTGCTATGCCATAATTAAAAAGACTGTCGTCTGCGAGAAATTCTCCTTCTTGCTGATCAGTAATCACACAGAGTCTAGCAAGCTTTCTTAAAAGCGGAACTCTAAGACACTCCTATCGTTTCTTAACTCTCCTCTATTGTAAACGTTAACATCCGAGGCAGGGAGGAGATTTAAGATAGTCTCTTCTATTTTTCTTGTTTCCTAATTATATTGTAGGAAGGGAAATATTTTTTTAAAGGATGGTATTATGACATTATCTTTCATTTTTATTCTTGCCTACTTAATCGGTTCGATCCCAACCGCCCTAATGGTCGGGCACATTTTCTTCGGGGTTGACATCCGCGAACACGGAAGCAACAATCCGGGGGCAACAAACACCTTACGCATTCTTGGAAAAAAGGCTGCCATGATTGTTCTCATTATTGATGTTGGAAAAGGCGCTTTGGCTGCCCTGCTGCCTTTCTTTTTCAACATAGACATCTCTCCGCTTTTTCCAGGACTGACGGCCGTTATTGGGCATTGCTTTCCGATCTTTGCCGGCTTTAGAGGGGGGAAGGCAATCGCAACCACAGCGGGTGTATTGTTGGCGGCTAATTTCCAGTTGTTTCTGATCGCGTATATTTGCTTCTTTCTCACCATTTTTATTTCTAAATACGTTTTCTTTGGCTCCCTTTCCGTTGGAGCCGTTCTGATGGTGTACTCTCTTTTGGATGCTGATTCGCAAAATGATCCTATCTTCCTTATCTTTTTGCTGCTCCTTATCTTCTTGCATCGGACAAACATTACCCGGTTCATTGATCATACTGAACCGAAAATTAATGATAAGAATCTAGCAAAGGATAGAATTCCTCCAAAGAAGCCTAAAACTAAATAGTACAATAGCAATCTCCCTTTTCAAAGTAAATGCTCTTAAAACCATTGTCTTTGTTTCTGGAAAACTATAAAATAAAAAATATTGTTTAAAGAGTCTTTTAATAAAACTTTCGCAAAATATTGAAAAGGGGGAAAAATGAATGTCTGATGAAGAATATCAACTGATTACGATTACCATCTATATGGCGGCTATGCTGATCATCGGATGGTTTTCGTATAATAAGACAAGAAATTTATCCGATTTTATGCTTGGCGGACGTTCTCTCGGCCCTGCTGTCACAGCATTAAGTGCAGGAGCAGCTGATATGAGTGGCTGGTTGCTGATGGGTTTGCCGGGAGGGATCTACGTCTCCGGTTTGGCAAGTGCCTGGATCGCTGTTGGTCTTACATTGGGAGCATATGCAAACTGGTTCCTTGTGGCCCCGCGCCTGCGCTCTTACACAAAGGTCGCGAACGATTCCATAACCATCCCCGGTTACTTGGATAATCGATTTAAGGATTCGACAAAGCTATTAAGAATTGTTTCAGGCATTGTCATCCTAATCTTCTTTACCTTTTACGTTTCTGCAGGAATGGTTTCAGGCGGTGTTTTCTTTGAAAGCTCCTTTGGTGTCAGCTATCATACTGGATTATTCATTGTAGCAGGAGTTACCGTTACCTATACCTTGTTCGGAGGGTTCCTTGCCGTCAGCTATACCGACTTTCTTCAGGGACTGATGATGCTTATTGCCCTGTTGCTCGTTCCGGCTATTGCCATATTTCAAACAGGGGGCCCTGCAGAAACGTTTGATACCATTCGTGCCATTGATCCGACAATGCTTGACTTTTTCAAAGGTACAACGGTGTTAGGAATCATTTCTGCGATGGCATGGGGGCTTGGCTATTTTGGGCAGCCACATATCATTGTCCGCTTTATGGCAATTAAAACCGTAAAAGAAACCAAAAGCGCGCGCCGCATCGGAATGAGCTGGATGGTTTTCTCTTTAATCGGAACGATTTTCACAGCATTGATTGGGATTGCCTTCTTTGACAAATTCCCGCAATATACGCTTAATAACCCCGAAGCTGTGTTCCTTACACTTGGACAAATCTTATTTCATCCGCTTATAGCCGGATTTTTGCTTGCTGCTGTACTGGCTGCGATTATGAGCACGGTATCATCACAATTAATCGTGACCTCAAGTGCCCTCATACAGGACTTATATAAAGTTGTACTGCGAAAGAACGGCAGTGACCGCGAATATGTATTTTTAGGGAGAATGGCCGTTTTAGTTGTGGCAATAATTGCAGTTGTACTTGCCTATGAACAGGATAATACTATTTTGAATTTGGTTGCCTATGCTTGGGCTGGATTCGGAGGTTCATTCGGACCGGTTATCCTGCTTAGCCTTTTCTGGAAAAGAATGACTGGATGGGGAGCTATTTCAGGGCTGCTTTCTGGTGCTACCACGGTCATCATTTGGGCAAAGGCGACGGAAATCGGCCACATTTCGTTCCAATTATACGAAATTGTTCCCGGATTCATTGTGAACTTAATTGTCAGCTTGATTGTCAGCTTATTAACCTATAAACCAAATGAGATCATTGAAAATGAATTCAATGAAAGCGTACGATTGCTGAAAGAGGATCAATAGACGGACCTTTCAGGAATTTTTTCAACGGTAATGGTTACCTATTCAAACGCACTCCAAAAGTTAGATCTAGATTTTGGAGTGCATTTTAATGACTAAATCTCTCTGGTGCTATCTTAAAAGCAAAGATGCCAGGCACCACAATCTAGTATCCCTTCGCTTCATCTGCACGGGATATCAATCAATTGTAGATGCCTGACACCTTATGGGGCAAGCCCCGTCATTTTACTGTTTATTTAATTCTTCCACCAATAATTTATTCACCATTTGCGGATTAGCTTGCCCCTTTGATGCCTTCATAACTTGGCCAACAAGGGAGCCGACAGCCTTCGCTTTCCCGTTTTTATAGTCTTCCACAGATTTCGGATTATTGGCAATGGCATCTTGAACCCATTTTAACAGAGCACCTGCATCAGATACCTGCACAAGGCCTTTTTCCTTGACGATTTTCTCAGCATCTCCGCCGTTTTCAAATAGCTCTTTGAAGACCTGTTTAGCTATTTTAGAAGAAATCGTGCCATTTTCAATTAGTTTAATCATTCCGGCAAGACCATCAGGAGTGAGTGCCATTTCATGCAATTCCTTCTGCTCTGCTTTTAATGCAGCCGATACATCACCCATTAACCAGTTTGAAGCAAGCTTTGCGTCTGCTCCGACCGCAACGGTTGCCTCAAAGAAATCAGCCATTTCTTTTGTAACCGTTAAGACTGCTGCATCATATGCCGGCAAACCAAGCTCCTCTACATACCTTTTTTTGCGGGCATCCGGAAGCTCCGGAATTTCTGCACGAATCCGTGCCTTCCACTCTTCATCAATATAGATATCGAGTAAATCCGGTTCAGGGAAATAACGATAGTCATCGGATCCCTCTTTTACACGCATAAGAATGGTTGTATTCGTAGCTTCATCGTAGCGGCGAGTCTCTTGTTCAATGACACCACCTGAACGTAAAACCTCAGCTTGTCTGTATTGTTCATATTCCAATCCTTTACGGACAAAGTTGAAAGAGTTTAAGTTTTTCAATTCTGTCTTTGTACCGAACTCTTTTTGACCGACCGGACGCAGGGATATATTCGCATCACAGCGTAGAGAACCTTCCTCCATTTTACAATCAGAAACCCCTGTGTATTGAATAATGGATTTTAATTTTTCTAAATAAGCATAGGCTTCATTCGGCGTGCGGATATCAGGCTCAGATACAATCTCAATTAAAGGCGTACCTTGGCGATTGTAGTCGCAGAGCGAGTAGCCATAGCCATGGTTTAATTTTCCGGCATCCTCCTCTAAGTGAATGCGAGTAATCCCGATCTTTTTCTTATATCCATCGACTTCTATTTCAATCCAGCCGTGCTCGCCAATCGGTTTATCAAATTGTGAGATTTGGTATGCCTTCGGATTATCAGGATAAAAGTAGTTTTTTCGGTCAAACTTCGTCTCACTTGCCACTTGGCAGTTTAAGGCCATGCATGCCTTCATGCCGTAATCAACTACTTTTTTGTTTAAGACCGGCAATACTCCAGGATAACCCAGCTCGATAACCGATGTATTGGTATTTGGCTCAGCACCAAATTTATTCGGGCTGGCAGAAAATATTTTCGAATCTGTTTTTAATTCTACGTGGACCTCTAGTCCAATGACTGTTTCAAATTCCAATGTTCTCCCCCCTTACAGTGCAGGCTTTTGCTTATGATAGTCTGTTGCCTGTTCAAATGCGTGGGCAACGCGGTATACTGTGCTTTCATCAAAATGCTTACCAATGATCTGCAATCCTAATGGAAGTCCGTTTGCGAATCCGCATGGAACGGAAATTCCCGGCACACCCGCAAGATTGACTGGGATGGTTAAAATATCGTTTGCATACATCGTTAACGGATCGGAAATTTTTTCACCGATTTTGAAGGCCGGTGTTGGTGTTGTAGGCCCAATGATACAGTCGTATTTTTCAAATACATCTTCAAAATCTTTTTTAATCAATGTACGAACTTTCTGCGCTTTCTTATAATATGCGTCATAATATCCAGAGCTTAAAGCGAAAGTTCCAAGCATAATGCGGCGTTTGACTTCATCACCGAAGCCTTCTGCTCTTGAATTTTTATACAGTTCCATTAAGGTTTCAGAGTTTGGCGAACGGTAGCCATAACGGACACCGTCAAAACGGGCCAAGTTGGCGGATGCCTCTGAGGATGAAAGTAAATAGTAAGCGGCTAATGCATATTTGGAATGCGGCAAGGATACTTCTTCCCAAACAGCACCAAGACCCTCTAATACCTTCAGCGCGTCTAATACAGATTGACGTGCTTCTTCGCCGACTCCTTCCCCTAAGTATTCTTTCGGTACGGCGATTTTCAGACCTTTAATATTGCCTGTTAGGGCCGCTGTAAAATCCGGCACTTCAATATTTGCTGAAGTGGAGTCCATCGAATCCAATCCACAGATTGCCTGTAATAAACGGGCATTATCTTCAACCGTTCTAGTTACCGGGCCAATTTGGTCTAATGAGGATGCAAAGGCGACCAAGCCATAGCGTGAAACACGTCCATAAGTCGGCTTCAGACCGACAACTCCGCAGAATGCTGCAGGCTGGCGGATGGAGCCCCCTGTATCAGAGCCTAAAGAGAATAATACCTCTCCTGCTGCCACTGCAGCTGCCGAACCGCCTGAAGAACCGCCTGGCACAGTCTCTAAGTTCCATGGATTGCGGGTCTTGCGGTAATAGGAATTCTCTGTTGAAGAACCCATGGCGAATTCATCCATGTTTAATTTACCAATCGTTACGGTTTCTGCGTTATGTAAATGATCCACAACTGTCGCATTATAAATAGGATCAAAGTTTTCTAAGATTCTGCTTGCGCAGGTTGTCCGTAAATCCTTTGTGACAATATTATCTTTTACCCCGATCGGCATACCGAAAAGAAGCCCTTTAGATTCATCAGCACCAAGCTTCTCGTCAAATTTCTTTGCTGTTTCTCTGGCTCTTTCTTCATCTAACGTTAAAAAGGCCTGAACCTTGTCATCTACCTCTTGAATCCTTTTAAATGATTCATCGACAAGATCAGACACCGTGAGTTCCTTTTTTTGCAGCAGTTCCTGAAGATCTGCTACTGTATGATCAAACAAACTCAACCGTCTCTCCTCCTTAGTCTATAATGGCCGGTACTTTAATTTGACCATCTTCATAATCCGGCGCATTTTTCAATACTTCTTCAACTGGCAATCCCGGGTTTACAACATCTTCGCGGAAAACATTTTTCATATCCAACACATGTGATGTTGGTTCTATATTGTCCGTTTCCAGTTCATTTAATTGTTCTGCAAATGTAATAATCGCATCTAATTGCTTAGCAAACTTGTCAGCCTCTTCCTCTGTTATGGCAAGTCTGGCCAAATGCGCTACGTGCTTTACTTCATCGATTGTAATTCTAGTCAATTTAGCTCACCTCCAAAGTTTTCGAACAATCGCACAATAATATTGATAATATCAAAATTTAAGAGACTAAACAAGAGGGTCAGTCACCGTAAAAGCAAGATGACTGACCCTTTTTTGAGCGTTTATGACGAGCCAAGAATTTTATCGAAAAAAGAAAAGATTCCTTTCTTTTCTTTCTGTTGCTGCTCGGGAATGGTATATTTCTTTGTTACAAAAATATTTTCCTTATCTACCGCCTCTTTATGGACCAGAACGAGAGCAATTTCTGAATTATATTCCTTATTTGTCACTATGGTGTAAGGGATACTGTTCTTGTCAGCTTGTTTAATATATTTTGATAAAGATTCATATTCAAGGTGACCATTCAAGAATAAGTGGGTTTCTCTATGGTTTTTCATTGCCTGCTCTATTTCCGGATAAACCGTTTCCTCCATCACTTGTTCCTTGGTCAGAGCAATTTCAATCCGTTCTCTTAACGTTCCTAGAAATTTCCTTCTCTCATCAGGATTCGTTTCCTTTGGGCCATAAATTCCTTGAGTGAGATAATCTTCTAAATCAGGTTTTACCATTATACTCCCTCCTCGATTTATTTTACTATTATGTATGCTTTTTGTTCAAATTAGTGCATGCCGATATCTGATACTGCTGCATGGCGGTTGAATGTCGACATTGTTCAGGCTGAAGACGGTATTGTTTGAGTCGGGCTCGGGTATTGATTAATAACTTATTTTTTGTACTATTTGCCTGTTGTCTTGGATTGACTTCTGAACTGTTTACGCCGGGGCACTGCCTGCAAAAGATGATGAATTTTTAAACCACTAGAACCATTAATGCACCCGCTAGACAAGGTAGGACTGCCGATTCTGTTTTATTTCAGGTTGTAAAAAGAACTTCCCGCTATTATAAAAATAGGAATACTGTCAGCTTCTCCATTTCTTTGCAAAAGCATGCAGGAAAGGTGAATTAAGATTTGATTTTATGATGTTTGCTTTCTTTAAACCCTTCATGGTGCACTTCACTGAGTTTTTCTC
>NZ_CAMLDX010000097.1 GCF_946478885.1 uncultured Bacillus sp.
GATTGTGAATGGTTCAAATGCACGTTTTTATCGCATGCGGTTAGACACAGGTCAACCTTTTTATCAAATTGGCACAGACGGAGGGTTTCTTACCGCCCCTGTGAAAGTTCAAGAACTTCTTTTGGCTCCTGCGGAACGGGCTGACGTGATCGTTGACTTCACAGGATACAAAGGTGGAAAGATAACTTTGACAAATGATGCCCCAACTCCTTTTCCCAATGGCGATTCGGTTAGGTCGGAAACCACGGGACAAATCATGCAGTTTCGTGTGTCACATACTTTAAGAGAATCAGATACGAGTAATATCCCTTACCGTCTAATGCCGATTTCAAAGCTTATGGTGACACCATCCACAACAATCAGAAATCTGAAGTTGGACGAAAGCAGAGATCAATTCGGACGGTTAATCATGTTGCTGGACAAGAAAAGATGGGAAGATCCCGTTTCGGAAAATCCGCGACTAGGTAGTACAGAAGTTTGGCAATTTATTAATTTGACTGAAGATACCCATTCCATCCATCTTCATCTTGTTCAATTTCAAATTCTAGGTCGTCAACCTTTTGATGTGAAAGAATATCAATCACATGGAAAATTGAAATTTACAGCTCACGCTTCTTCTCCGGCTCCTGATGAAAGAGGATGGAAAGATACCGTTCGGACAAATCCGGGAGAAGTTACACGAATCATCGCTCATTTTACTCCGTATGCGGGTGAATATGTTTGGCATTGCCACTTATTGGAACACGAAGACCATGAAATGATGCGACCATACAAAGTGATAAAAAAAACGTTAGAAAACGATAATGAAATTGCAATACATTTCAAAAACCGAAAGGATGGAACGGTGATTTGGAGTACTCAAGTAAATCAAAAATAAACACAAGTGACACCGGGTTTCTCTCGGTGTCACTTGTTCGTGCCGATTATTGTTTGTACTGGGGTTCCTGACTTTGGATATACTGAAGCCGAGCATTCAGAGAGTCAACAATCGTTTGCTGTGATTGTGCCATTGATTGAAACATCATTTTAGCATTTTGATCCTGTGTTTCCAGTGCAAATGATTTTAAACTTGCCATTACGGATTCCGCACTCGCTATGGTTTGCTGCATTTTTGTTGAAACGGTCACGATTAATCACCTCCTGTTATTACCTGATTAATGTAACCAATATTGCAATTTTTATTGTAAGTTGGTTGGATACTTCATCAATTGCTGAAGTTGTTGTTGAATTTGGGTAATATGCTGCATATGTTCATCTCGAAACTGTGTAAAGAGCTGTCTGGCTTCCAGATTTATAATTTGTATCATGTATTTGTTGTACATCATTTGATGAACCATTTCTGTTTCTAAAATGTCATGTAGTTTATCCAGTTTGTTCATTATAATCCTCCTCGTCAAACAATACCAAATCCACTCATTTTTTGGGTCAGCATACTTTGACGTGTGCGCGACGCCATCTCCATCCCTTGAAACATTTTCTGGATGTTCGGCTGAGTAATTTCCCTCTGTAACTCTGCAAATTTATTGGCCAGAACTTGTTCGTGATGTAGCATCTCTTTAAAGGCGTTGTTCATAATCTCCTGTTCAGAAAGCATAATGGTTCCTTCCTTTCATATTTACTGAATGTTTTTAACGGAATAATAAAAGTCACCATCAGGACTAACAGTGGCCAAATAAACATCTTTGTATTTCATAATGCCGTTTTTGTACAATCGGTTCATCAACCATTCTTCATTCAGGCCTAAATTTTTTAAATGATCTTGAATAATCTTTCCATTGTTGACCAGTATAGTTGGCAACCCACCGGGTGGTAAGGGAATGTTAAAATCAATGGACGTAGGAGGGACATGTTCAGATTTTTTTACTACACTAAGATGACCACTGGTTTCCAGAATCACTTGATCGACTTCTTTTAAATCATGGGCCTCAGCCAAACGCATTTCAGAAAGAAGCAGGTCATTGTTAAAAAAAGTCTGCCGCATATTTTTTTCATTTATTTTTCCCTTTTCTATTAATATCGTTGGCTTTCTCCTGATTAGCTTAGCAAATGCACGATTTCTTATACCAAGCCACGAAATAATAAAATGCCATAAATAGAGTGTCGCTGTTGTCATTATGGTAGTTGAAAAAAGAATTTTTCCGTCAAGTAGTGGAGCTACGACCAAAGCGCCCAACATCCATAAAAATGAAAAATCGAAAGCAGTAAATTGGCCTGATGCACGTTTCTTCAGAAATCGGGTCATGAAATAAATCAGAGTCACGGATACCACAGTTCTCACGACAAAACCCGTGTTTGAAAGATGTTCTGTAGATTGAAGAAATTCAACGAGTTTATTCATAATGTTTTGACATTCACATGGATATTTCCCGTTGATTCTAATGTTGCGAGTAAAACTTGAGGAATTGAAAATCCTTTTTTCGCGATTTCCTGTTCCAACCAATTTTCCCGTAAGCCTAAGGCATATAGGTGCTGCCGTTCCACTTTACCTTCATAGATGAGCACAGTCCCTATTCGAGTCGGCTTTTCCGGTAGTTTCATCATGCTTCTGGTTACTGGGGAGGATTCCGGTGTCTTTACAACACTGAGTTCACCCATGGGTTCCAGTATGGCAACGGCTACTTCAGATAAATTATGTACTTTTTTTAAGCAGAGTTAGCCAATAGATCATCCATCGTCACATGAGCCTTTTTTAAATGACCCCAGAGAATTTGTCCGTTTTTTACTAAGGTTATAGGGTTCGTTCCTACCCATGATGGGAATTTATAATCAATCCATGAAAGCGCTATGCTTAAAGAATATGCCACAGTAATAATGATTAATGCAGCGACAAGTGAAGACTCCGGATTTACCATCCGCGATGTTGCCACATGAGCCATTCCGGAGTGAGTAATAAAATTAAATGCCGAGACAATCCCCACTTGCCGTGGTCCTATCAAACGGGTCATGATGAAAATACTGAAGTAAAGAATCGTTACTCTTAAGAAAATTTCTAAGGGATTTAAAGATGAACCGCCATTCCATAAAGTTTCCCAATTCACCATTTACCACTCCAATTCAAGAAGTTGAGATAAAATCACGCTAAACTATAATTGCAATTCCAATTACAAATACATCACAAATGCAGAAAATGTATTCATTAGACCTAATCGAATGGATTACTCCAATTTCTATCAGGGCAGTACATGTATGTCGTGGATATTCCGTTATTAACTATTGAAAAAGCTCTGCATACTTCTAAACAATTCCTCCTAAACAACTGGATTTTTCCATCAGCTTTAATAGGTATACGCTGAATTTGTTTTGTGAAAAATGATGAGTTTCCATTTTAGCAGTCTCGTAGCATTTACCATTCGTTCTTCGATATTTATGTTCCCTCCTCATTATTTGAATTATTCATTTTCAATATATCAAGTCGCCCCTTGGATGAAATCGATGGATCTTGAAAAAGTAAGCTAAAGTAAAATTCATCGTTTCAGTTCAAATTTTAGAAAGAACAAATTCATACTTTCTGCAAATATTGTTAAGCAGGTAACTTAAGTTACTTGTTTTCCTTTCCATAGGAAATAGGGATATGTTGGATTAGGGGGAGCAAATGGGATAGAAATCATGAAATTAGAACGATCGATGTTCATTTTGATGCTAGGAGTGTTATTGTCTCATTTAGGTACATATATGGTTGTTCCAATTTTACCCATCATGTTAAAAATTGAAGCAGGATTATCACTTGTTCAGATCGGAACTGTCCTTGCAACTATTGCCATTTCTTTTCAGTTCGGAAGTATTTTAGGTGGTTTTTTAGCTGATCATATCGGGAGAAGATTTATTATTTGTTTAGGAATTTTAATTGGTGCAGGGGAATTAATTGGATTCGTTCTGTTTACTACATATTGGTTACTTTTATTAATGGCTATTACCATTGGAGCATGGAATGGGTTAAATGCACCTTCAACGAAAGCAGCAATCGCAGCTTTGGCATCGAAAGAAAACCAAACAACTGCTTTTTCTCTAAGTGGGATCGCAGCAAATATTGGAACAGCAACGGCTGGACTTATTGTTTTCTTTTTAATTTCTGTTTCCTTGCAAATAATTTTTTGAATAGCAGGGATTATTTATATTGTGCTTACATTAAAAGTTGTTTTTTCCTCCCCAATCTCCGGAAATTACTTGTAGTAATTCTTATTTTTTTAATTCTTAACAGAATCTTTATTACATCTTCTAGTATCTAAACACAATTTTTATACAAAATAAAAATATAATCATGTTATAAAGATGATTAGCTCATTTTACGATGATTTAGGACTTGAATAAATTGATGAGGAGAGTTGTTAAGGTGAATGCAGTTTCACTACTTGCGGGAATAGTTGGTCTGACATTATTTGTTTACTTGTTGTACGTCTTATTTAAGGGTGAAAATTTATGAACAATACCATTTTACACTTTGCTTTTTTTATTGCTGCTTTAGTCGGGTTATCCATTCCAATAGGTATTTATATCTATAAGGTAATGACTGGCCAAAAGGTATTTTTGACCAAAATCTTATCGCCAGTTGAGAAAGGTGTTTATAAAATTATCGGTCATTCAAATGTAGAAGGAATGAGAGCAAAACAATATATAGTTGCTGTCATAACGTTCAGTACAATAGGACTAATCTTTCTTTGGGGATTGCTTATGCTCCAAGGTATTCTTCCTTTTAATCCTGAAGGAATGAAGGGAACGAGTTGGCATCTCGCCTTCAATACAGCAGCAAGCTTTGTTTCCAACACGAATTGGCAAGCTTATTCTGGCGAGAGCACTCTTTCCTACTTTACTCAGTCAATTGGACTGACCGTCCAAAATTTTGTATCAGCGGCAACAGGCATTGCAGTTCTATTCGCACTTATTCGAGGTTTTATACTAAAAAAAGAAGAAAAGATCGGCAACTTCTGGGTCGATATCACGAGAATTTCTCTATATGTTTTGCTTCCGTTATCTTTTGTTGTGGCTCTACTAATTGCTTCACAGGGTGTGGTGCAAACCTTTGACCATTATAAAGTTGTTTCCATGCTGGAAAATGGCGCAAAACAAATCATTCCATTAGGGCCTGCGGCGAGTCAAATTGCCATCAAACAACTTGGTACAAACGGTGGTGGATTTTTCGGAGTGAACTCAGCTTTTCCATTAGAAAATCCAACATCATTCTCTGATTTTATTCAAGTGTTGTCTATTTTACTTATCCCAGCTGCACTTTGTATTTCATTTGGGAAAGCGGTAAAAGATAGCAGACAGGGAAGCTCAATATACCTTACCATGCTGATTTTATTTGTTGTATCATTAGTAGCAGTGATCATCAGTGAGCAATTTGCAGCACCTGCTTTTGATGGTGTTGCGACTTCAGGAAGTTTAGAAGGAAAAGAAGTCATTCATGGTGTTGGCGCTTCAGCCCTTTGGGGTACTGCAACAACGGCTGCCTCAAATGGCTCTGTAAATTCCATGCATGGCAGTTTTACGCCACTCGCTGGAATGGTTTTTATGTTTCTTATGCAATTAGGGGAAATTATCTTCGGTGGAGCTGGAAGCGGTCTTTATGGAATGCTGGCTTTTGTCCTGTTAACTGTGTTCATTGCCGGATTGATGGTTGGGCGAACTCCTGAATATTTAGGTAAAAAAATAGAACCGTTTGATATGAAGATGGTTTGCTTAATTGTTCTTGTCCCACCTCTTTTGACACTATTAAGTACAGCTCTAGCCGTTTCCATGCCGGGCGCATCGTCATGGCTGACTAATACAGGTGCACACGGATTTTCAGAAATCCTATATGGTTTTTCTTCAATGGGAAATAACAATGGAAGCGCATTTGCTGGATTTAACGCCAATACAGTTTTCACAAACGTTATCGGTGGAATTGTAATGCTATTGGTTCGCTTTATTCCGATAGGCGCGGTTCTCTATTTGGCAGAAAACTTTGCAGGTAAAAAAGCAACGGCTGCCACCGAAGGAACCTTATCAACAAGTAATGCGATGTTCGTGGGATTATTAGTCTCCGTCATTCTTTTAATTGGTGCACTCAGCTTTCTGCCTGCTTTAGCCTTAGGACCGATAGCCGATTATTTTACACATTAATTTTGAGGTGTTTATGATGAATGGAAAATCTATTGGCAAGAGTATTTTTAATGACGCATTGCGTCAGTCTTTCATTAAATTATCACCTGGTATACAGATAAAAAACCCTGTGATGCTGGTGGTATATATAGGAGCAATTTTTACAACATTACTATACATTCTCTCTTTTCTAGGAATTAAAGATGAGAATTCATGGTACACTTTAACGATTGCGCTCATTTTATGGTTTACCGTTTTATTTGCTAATTTTGCCGAGTCGATTGCAGAAGGACGTGGCCGTGCCCAAGCTGATAGTCTTCGAAGTGCGAAAAAGGATGTAACAGCAAAGAAGTTAAAATCAGCAGCAAATATAGATGACTACACTGAAGTATTATCCAACACATTAAAAAAAGGCGATCTTGTCTTTGTCAGTGCAGGTAATCAGATTCCTATGGATGGTGAGGTCATTGAAGGTGCAGCATCTGTTGATGAGAGTGCGATTACAGGAGAGTCAGCACCAGTTATCCGTGAATCTGGTGGGGATAGGAGTGCTGTTACAGGAGGGACAACAGTCGTTTCCGATTGGTTAATCATTCAAGTGACAGCTGAAGCAGGTGAAAGCTTTCTTGATAAAATGATAGCAATGGTCGAGGGTGCAGCAAGAAAGAAAACGCCAAATGAAATTGCGCTTCAAATTCTTTTGGTAACATTGACGATTATTTTTCTTGTTGTAACAACAACACTCCTTCCATTTTCGAATTTTGTAAGTAGGTTAGTAGGTTCAGGTTCAGCTATTTCCCTTACAAATGTTATTGCTTTGTTAGTTTGTCTTGCCCCTACAACAATCGGTGCCTTGCTTTCATCAATAGGGATAGCGGGGATGAGCAGACTCAATCAGGCAAATGTTTTAGCCATGAGCGGGCGTGCGATTGAAGCAGCTGGGGATGTGGATGTTCTTTTATTAGATAAAACAGGAACAATTACCTTAGGAAATCGTCAAGCAAGCGAATTTATTCCAGTGGGCAATGTTGAGGAAAGAGATTTAGCTGATGCAGCACAGCTCTCCTCCTTAGCAGACGAAACAGCTGAAGGTAGAAGCATTGTTATACTTGCCAAAGAAAAATTTGATATTCGTGGCCGAGATCTTAGTCAATTAAATGCAAACTTCATTGAATTTTCAGCGAAAACGAGAATGAGTGGTGTTGATTTTACGGGAAATGAAATCCGAAAAGGGGCTGTTGATGCTATAAAAAACTATGTCCTCGAAAAAGGTGGGGAATTCCCTTCTGAATGCGACCAAATTGTTAAACGAGTTGCAGGAGCTGGCGGTACACCATTGGTCGTTGCTAAAAACGCAAAAGTGTTGGGTGTTATTTACTTAAAAGACATTGTTAAAAATGGTGTAAAGGAGCGTTTTGGTGACCTGCGTAAAATGGGGATTAAAACGATTATGATCACAGGAGACAATCCGATGACAGCTGCAGCCATTGCTGCCGAAGCAGGCGTGGATGATTTCTTAGCAGAAGCTACTCCCGAAACAAAATTAGCACTGATTAGAGATTATCAAGCTAAGGGACATTTAGTAGCTATGACAGGGGATGGAACGAATGATGCACCTGCGTTGGCGCAGGCTGACGTTGCTGTGGCAATGAATACCGGGACACAGGCAGCGAAGGAAGCAGGAAATATGGTTGACTTGGATTCAAGTCCAACGAAGTTAATTGACATAGTAAGAATCGGAAAACAGCTTTTAATGACAAGGGGCTCTTTGACCACTTTTAGTGTGGCGAATGATGTCGCAAAATACTTTGCGATTATCCCCGTTTTGTTTTTTGGAATTTTTCCGGAGTTAACAAAGCTCAATATTTTAGGTTTTACAAGTACGACAAGCGCAATCTTGTCAGCGATTATTTACAATGCGTTAATCATTGTTTTTTTAATCCCATTAGCCTTAAAAGGTGTAAAATATCGAGAGTTGCCAGCAGGAAAGCTCCTGAAAAGAAATATTTTAATTTATGGACTGGGTGGGGTAATTGCCCCTTTCTTGGCCATTAAATTAATCGATATGATTTTGACCGTAAACGGTCTAGTGTGAGGTGGGGCTAATGACAGACTTATTAAAAACAGTAAGACCAGCATTTTTGATTTTTATTGTAATGACCATTCTTTGTGGAATTTTGTATACGAGTGTTGTAACAGGAATTGCGCAACTAATATTTCCAAAGCAGGCAAACGGAAGCATTGTCACCGTCACACTAAAAGATGGCACAAAGAAAGACACCGGTTCAGAGATTTTTGGACAGGAATTTACGGATCCAAAATATTTGATTGGTAGACCAATGGAGACGACCAATCTTTCTCCTGTTAGCACTGAACAAGAAAAGCTTGTCCAAGAGCGTATTAATTGGTGGCATACATTTGATCCGAATAACAAATTCGAAATCCCGATGGATTTAGTTACCGCCTCAGGCAGTGGGGTTGATCCGTATATTTCCCCTGCAGCAGCTGAATATCAGGTGATTAGAATTGCAAAAACAAGAGGTATAAGCGAAGATAAAGTTAGAAAAATTATCAATCAATATACCACAGACAGATTTCTCAAATTTATTGGAGAACCTGGAGTAAATATTTTAAAGGTAAATTTAGCTCTTGATGGTCTACTATAAAGGATCGTGATTTCGAATGATGCAAGATGATAAACGTCCAAATCCTGATATGCTACTAGAAGAGATTCTTGAACAAGAAAAAAAAGAAGGTAAACTAAAAATCTTCTTTGGCTATGCAGCTGGAGTAGGAAAAACCTATTCAATGTTAAACGAAGCAAGAGAACTTTTTCGCAATGGCGTTGATGTATTGGTTGGATATGTAGAACCACATACGCGACCTGAGACTATACAACTCCTTGAAGGATTACCTATATTACCTTCGAAAAAGATTTCTTATAAAAACATCGCAATCAATGAATTTGACTTAGATGCAGCATTAATCAGGAGGCCTGAACTCATTTTAGTTGACGAGTTGGCTCATACGAATGTTCATGGTGTTCGTAATAAAAAACGATTTCAGGACATTGAGGAGCTTTTGAATGCTGGAATAAATGTATATACCACTGTAAATGTCCAACACATTGAGAGTCTAAACGATATTGTTCAAGATATAACTAAGATTACTGTAAGAGAAACTGTACCTGATACTTTTTTTGACCGCGCAGATTCTGTAAAACTAATCGATATTGATCCTGAAGAATTATTAAAACGGTTTGAGGAAGGAAAAATATATAGCCCTGATAGAGTTGCAACAGCTGTTAATAATTTTTTTACTGTGGAAAATCTTCGACTTTTACGTGAGATCGCTTTGCGAAAGGTTGCGGATAGAATCAGTCATGAGAACTTTAATACACGACGCAGTTTCACGAAAAGGGCCAATACAAAACTTTTAGTTTGTATTGGTCCCTCCCCCTCGTCAGCGAAGTGCATAAGATGGACAGCGAGAACAGCAGAAGCTTTTCATTCACCTTGGGTGGCTGTATATGTTGAAAATATGGATAGTGGTCGATTTTCGGAGCAGCAACAGAAATCGCTTAGGATGAATATGGATCTAGCAGAGAAATTAGGCGCGGAACTAGTAACAATTAATGGAGAAAATATTGCGGAATCAGTTGCAGAATATGCAAAGTCTTCAAATATTACAAATATTGTAATTGGTAAGAGTCGTAATAAGAAATCGATAATGAATATCTTTGGAATGGATTTAGAAGACCTACTTATATCATTATTACCGAGTGTTGAGATTCATATTATTCCTAATAGTAACATACACCGACCCTATCGAAACAGGAAACAGTTTCATTTTCCTAGTCCTGTTAAACTTTTGTGGAAAGATGTTTTTAAGTCTTTAATATTATTAATGATCGCTACTCTTGTTTCATTGGGACTTCGTGCACTTGGAATTGGTGAACAAAATGTAATCATGGTTTATATATTGTCAGTACTTGTTATCTCTAGAATCACAACAGGGTATCTCTATGGTGTAGTTTCTTCATTCTTAAGTGTTTTAATGTTTAATTTCTTTTTTACTATACCTTATTACACACTTAATGCCATTCAAGCAGGATATCCGGTTACCTTTTTTATTATGTTGTTGGTCGCATTGTTAACAAGTGCTTTGACCGTTCGAATTAAGACCCAAGCTAGACTTGCTGTAGAAAGAGAGAGTCGGACAGAAATTCTTTATGAAATCACAAAAAAATTATTAGCAGCTAGAGGAATTGATAGTATTGTGGATCTGACAAATGAATATATCGTAAAATTGTTCAAACGAACGGTAATTTTTTATACAAAGGATCCTGAAACAGGGACAAAAGATTATTTGAAGCAATATTCAATGGAGGAAAAGGGTGACACTTTAGAATCTGAGAGTGAAAAAGCAGTTGCACATTGGGTTTTTATTAATAACAAACGAGCTGGAGCTGGAACTGACACACTAATGGGAGCAAAGGCTTATTATTTTCCTGTTGTATCACAAAAAAAAATACTCGGCGTAATAGGAATGTCCTGTGAAAAAAATCTTCTCCACCATGATGATTGGCTTTTTTTACAAATGATTTCTGCTCAAGTAGCAATGGCGTTAGACCGTCAATATTTGACAGAAGAACAACGCCTAATACTAGTAGAATCTGAAAAAGAAAAAATGAGAAGTAACCTATTGCGAGCAATTTCACATGATTTAAGGACACCACTCACAGCCATTCTAGGTGCGAGCTCCGCCATTCTTGACAATCATGAATCTCTTGATAAAGCAACAAAAAAAAGCTTGATTTCCAGCATAAAAGAAGACTCTCAATGGTTAATTCGAATGGTAGAAAACTTGTTGTCTGTAACACGAATTCATGAAGGCACGATGAATGTAACAAAATCCTCGGAAGCCATGGAAGAAATTGTTGCAGAGGCAGTATGTAGAGTTCGAAAAAGATTTCCTGAGAGTAATATCTCTGTAAAAGTACCAAATGAACTTTTAATTGTACCGATGGATGGCACATTAATAGTGCAGGTGCTGATTAATCTTCTTGAAAATGCTGTCAAACATTCACAAAACAATACAACAATTGAAGTGAATGTGAAAAAAAACAAAAAATATGCATTAATTGAGGTAATAGATAATGGAGAAGGAATTGCTGCCGAGAATTTACCGTATTTATTTGAAAGTTTCGTGCCAAATGGAAAGAAAAGTGCTGATTCATCAAGAGGAATGGGGATAGGTCTTTCTATATGTATGTCTATTATTAAAGCACATCATGGTAAAATGAGTGCGGAAAACCGGAAGTCTGGTGGAGCAGTATTTCGATTTTCTTTACCATTAACTTAACAAATACACTAGTTTTAATATATCCGATATGCAAAAAATGGGATGTGATAGAGAGTGAATAAAACTTTAATATTAATTGTTGAGGATGAAGTAGGTATAATCAATTTTATTACTGCAATATTAACTTCAAATCATTACCAAATCATAAAGACTGGAAAGGGAATTGAAGCCATTTCAATGATGGCTTCTTATTCTCCTGATTTAATTTTGTTGGACTTAGGATTACCAGATATTGATGGAATCGAGGTGTTAAAAGCTATTAGGAAATGGAGCGAAGTACCAATAATTGTTGTATCAGCTCGGGGTCATGAACGTGAAAAAGTAGAGGCGCTAGATTTAGGTGCGGATGATTATATTACAAAACCATTTGGCACATCAGAATTGCTAGCTAGAATTCGGACGGCTATTAGGCGATATAAGAAAACTTTAGAAAATAATGATCCCGGTTTCAAAAAGTTTAGTGTTGGAGAACTTGAAATCGATTTTGAGAAACGAAAGGTTCTTATCAGAGGGAAGGAGGTTCATTTTACTCCAATTGAGTATAAAATCATCACTTTGCTTTCTGAGCACTCTGGGAAGGTGCTTACACATGACTTTATTATCAAAAAAATATGGGGGCCATACACCAATGAGACGCAAGTATTACGAGTCAACATGGCAAATATCCGTAGAAAATTAGAATTAAATCCAGCTGAGCCAAGATATATTTTAACAGAAATGGGTGTGGGGTATCGGATGATAGAAAGTATTTAATTTTTCATTTAGACATACCGTTTCCCCCGGCTTTACAGTAATAACTAACCATTTAGAACAGGCTTTGTTGTGCTAGCCTTCAATATGATGGCAACCAGTAATTACCGGAGGTCATCTTATTTGCAAAAAGCCTTACAGCACGTTCGTTACGTGTTTAAGGCAACCACGCTTATACAAGCCAAAAGACGATTTTCAGACTGGACAAAGCGCTATCAATTTCACCTTTGTGGTGCTGTTGTTAAAATTGTCAAAGGCTTTATCCTTCGTGAGAAGAAGTTTCTCCATACCATTTTATCGCCATTGTCCAATGGCATCATCGAAGTGACAAACAATAAAATGAAACTCATCAAAAGACGTGGTTTTGGTTATCGAAATGACGTCCATCTCTTCTTACGCATTCGTTTAGAAACCGGGCGTTAATTTGTCACCCCCGATTTTCGATGATGAACCAATAATTTTTTGTTAAAAAGCTGACTGAT
>NZ_CAMLDX010000098.1 GCF_946478885.1 uncultured Bacillus sp.
ATTTTAAGAGGAATTTCCTATTTCGCAGCGAATTACTTTTTTAGAGTAAGAACATGAGAGGGGATTACATTAATGAAAAAGTTAAAAAAGCTTGGCTGTGCCTTCATGGTTAGCTGTGCTATGGCTATTTCACCATTATCTGCACTGGCAGCAGGGAACGATAAGCTAGATTATCTTGCTTTGGGAGATTCACTGGCTGCAGGACAAACACCCAATAATGGCTTTGATAAAGGGTATACCGATTATCTAGGAAGCCAGCTAAAGAAAGTGGGCATGTTATCCAGCTTTGATAAACATTTTGCGGTTTCCGGCTATACAACAGCTGATATTCTGTCTGACATCCAAAGAAATAAGTCTGTCACAGATACCAACGGAAATACGATGGCTATTCAAACCGCGATTGCCCGTGCCGAAATGATTACAATTGATGCAGGGGCAAATGACCTTCTGCAACAAATAACGATAGATCAGGATAAACTGGAAGTCACTGTGGATCCGATAAAAGTCAATAGCGCAATCTTTAGAGTGGGAGTCAATACTTCAGCGATCCTGTCCAAAATTAGGACACTGAATTCGAATGCTGATGTGTATGTGATGGGCTACTTCAATCCATTCACGATTCTTCCGGCACAATATCAAGCGCAGTTTCAAACATTGCTGAATTCATTGAATCAAACAATTGAAAATTCGGCTAAATTGAATCGCGCTGTATTTGTTCCGACTGCTGCGATGATGGCAAAAAATACGGGGGCTTATATGCCGAATCCGATGGATATCCATCCAAACCAGAAAGGCTATTTAGCTCTTGCCAATGCCTTCTGGAAAAAGCTTGACGTCGGCAAGAATGCAAACTTTAATGATATCGGAAACACAACCGGGAAAACTGAAATTAAATCATTGGCCAACAAGGGCATTATCAGCGGGTATGCAAATGGATATTTCTATCCGAATAATCCGATTACACGTGCCCAAAGTGCGGTAATGTTAAATCGTGCCATTGTTTACAGTGACACTCCGGCTCCTAACCCCCATTATACGGATGTGAATGAGTCCAGCTTCGCCTATGATGTTATTGCGAAAATGACACAGGAAGGAGTATTCGCGGGCAGCAACCGCCAATTTCTTCCCAACAAACAGCTAACCCGTGCACAAATGGCAAAAATCCTCGTTGAAGCATTTGATTTAACGGGTTCAACATTGCACACCTTCAACGATGTGGCGGGAGATCACTGGGCAAAGGACTACATCAGCATCTTGGCTGATAACGGCATTACAATTGGGTATAAGGACGGAAGCTTCAAACCAAGCAAATCCATCAGCCGTGCAGAATTCTCCATTATGCTTGCAAAAGCTTTAAAGATATAAAGAGAGTCGGGAAAGACAGAGAGCCTTTCTCTGTCGACATCAATACAAACAGAAGCAGCCGGTACTCCTTTCCTGACCGGCTGCTTCTTATATGATACGTAATCATTCGTGACTATTCTTTTATAGGATTTCAAGCTCAACTATTTTATTAATTGAAACTGTTGTTTCTGCCTCACCGAAGTCTTTTAATCGTTCAATTATAGGATACATCCGTGAACCGCACAATGAGATATATCTGTAGTGCAGATTCGATATTTAATCACGTACTTTTACTTGCATAACCACTGTGTCTACGCGTTTATTGTTTGCCAGCTGCGCGGTACATAAAGATCGCGTAGTCGCCGCGTTTAGCATTGTCGTAGGTTCCAAAGGTTGTAGCGGAAGTTCCGTTTGTCACACCATTGCTGACCAGTGCTGCAACGGATTGGGCATATTGTTTGGCGACGTCGTCAAATGGCAGTACTGCGTTTTCCGCATCGACCTGCAGCTTAAAGGCCTGTTCAATCCAAACAGCCAGCTCTCCACGTGTAATTAAATCCTGAGCACCGAATGATGTGGCGGATTTCCCATTCGTAATGCCGGCTGCCTTCAATGCGTTTACATGCTTCACGGCACGTCCCGGTACATCGGTAAATCCTGATGCAGGAGCATTTTCAATATCCATGCCAATTACCTCAGCCAGGATAACCGCTGCGTCTACCCGTTTAATAAAATCATAGGTTCCAAAGGTATCGGCAGATGTCCCCTTGATTCCTTTGGAAACGAGATATTCAATAGCCGGCTGATATCTTTTTTCCACATCTTTGAAATTGTCGGCCGGTGATGGTGTTGTATTTTCGCTTGCCTTTTTCAAATAGGCGGAGGATACAAAACCGCTATATTGATTATCCGCTGTTTTTACCGGATACCAAACAAAGGTATTATTAGATTCCGGATTTTCATCATAACGGAATGGTCCAGTAATCTCCAAAGCTGTATTTTTCGCAAGGGATTTAACCTGTTGCGAGGTACTTGCCGTTTTGCGCAGATTCGTGTTACCTGATGTTACAACCTGCTCTCCCGTTTGGAAAAAATAAGCTGATTCATGAAGATTGGCTACTTCATATTCATCCTTTAAAAACTCGATATTTCGATCGCTGGCAGGATCATAGCGAAAATCATTTGTAGAAAATTCGAATGATCTTAATTCTAAGGCCGACAGAAAATTCTCCTCTTCAATAAGAGTAAAGACCTGCTCCTGATAAGCCCCGTCATTTCTTACGCCTGTCGCAGATTTCAGCGGGCTGTTTACCGGTTTGATGCCGTTGTAAGCCATAACCGGGAAATACCAGCTTTCAATATCGTGTCTATCCGCATCTTTTACTTTAGGCAGATCATTCCGGTCATACATGCTATTCAGAATTTCGACACCTGCTTTAATATTTTCCTCGATATCATATTTAATCAGTTCTTCTTTTCCTTGATAGTTTGCAAAATTGGTAATCTGCATGATTCCGTAGCCGTTATCGGCTGATTGATATGGCACTCCGTCTACAAACTGTCTCCAGCCAGATTCCTTCATTGCAACAGCCTTCACCACTTCCGGAGGAATATCCGCCGTAACAGCCGCCTCTGTCAGCATCCGATTAATGGTTTGAACAGTAGGATTTTCATTCACATTCGTCTCTCCTGCAGCAGCAAACACGGTTCCCGGATCAGGATCAAATGTAGCTGGTCCATAGACCAAACCGGCTGCCAAACAAGTGATGACGCTTGCCTTTATTAAAGAGGATTTCATTTTATGACTCTCCTATCTTAATCTATTACATTATGAGTCTATCATACCATCACCATCTAAAGAGCAGGAACTATTTTTATAATAAATCAAGAAAATAAACATGAAACCCTACAGTTACATGTTTCATTCACTTACCTTTACACCCCGTTTATTCAGGGATTGCTTAAAGCTTGAAGAATCTCTTGTGATCATTCTCATGTTGTTTTCTCCGATCACTTTTCGATCGGAAGAACCATTTGAAGTAATCACCCTTGGAAACTCCCAGAACGCTGCACCTCTTCTCACTCGGAATGAGAGCCATTAAAAAAAGATAGCCTTTTCTTACGAATGGGCTATCTTTTACAAAAGGAGTCTAATTAAACAAATGAAAAAACTTAATCATTTTACATCTTTACTTATTCTGTTATTTGTCATTCTATTTTTCACTCCATTATATTCTACAATGCCTATTTGGTTAGCATTTGGAATTACACTGTCAGTAAGTTTAATCAGCCTCTATATCGGGATATATTCATTTTTCAAATTAAAAACTAAAGGTTATTCTGTGGCGATTATTTTTATATCTTTTCTAATTTTACTATTCACCCTATTTGCGTTTCTACTACCTGAAGCCGGATATCCTGCTCCAATACAATTTTAATTTAATATTTTGATAGAATCTATGATGGAAAAATGTAAAAACTATTTAATCATTTTTTAACTGCTATCGTACTAAAAGATGGGAGTTTTCATTTCAATGAAGAAGGTGTGCATGGAAATGAAAAGTGAATGCTATAGTAGTAACCCAAACGATTGCAAATGAATCGCTCATTCCTATTGGCGAGGACGCAATGAAATGATTAGAAAAATAGTCAAAAAACGCTGAAAAAACGCATGACCATGCACTAGAACACGAACATCAATATTAGGGATTTGCCATTATATTTAAGGAAATAGTGACGAAACAACCATTTTACAGATAATAGCTGTCTCAATATCTTCTTATGAAATGTTTTTGTAATGAAACAGTAAAGTAAAACAGTCATTTTTTCTGTTAGACTAGGATCGTTAAGTCAAAATATGCTAATTTTCAAGATTAAATGAGTAATTCTCCAAAGAGGTGGCAGAATGAGACAAAAAGCTGCAAAAATTTTGGTCGTACTTTTACTAATGACAGCACTTTCATATCAACCGGTGTCAGCAGCGTCGTACCAAGAAGTAACAAGCTTTGCTCAATCATACATAGGTGTCCCATACAGAACGGGTGGTACCACTCCTGCTGGATTTGATTGCTCAGGCTATACATCTTTTGTTTACCGCAATTTTGGAATTGAATTGCCAAGAACATCAAGTGACCAGTACAACGTCGGAACTAAGGTGACAAAGGCTGATTTAAAAACCGGTGATTTGGTATTTTTCCACAGCACTTACAGTAAACCAGGGATCACTCACGTCGGTATCTATCTTGATAACAACCAATTTATCAGTGCAACAAGCAGCAATGGAATCAAAGTCGATTCATTAAGCAGTTCCTATTGGGGTCCGAAATATTACGGTGCAACCCGCGTCTTAACCGCGAAGCCCGGAGAATTCCTTGATGTCAGCACATCAAGTCCCACCTATCCAGCGATTAAGACATTAACAGCTTCCAGTATTGTCCTAGGCTATTCTGACGGTACCTTTCATCCTGATGAGAATGTAACCCGCGCACAAGCTGCGGTTATTATAAACAGAGTTTTAAAGAAACAAGCTTCAACTCCATCCGGTTTCAGTGATGTTTCAGATTCTAAATGGTATGCCGCTGACGTAGCAGCGATTAAAGAAGCCGGTATTATCAATGGTTTCTCTGACGGCACTTACCGTCCCGATGCAAATATGACAAGAGCTGAAATGGCAGTAATCCTGCAAAAAGCATTTAACTTAGAGGTACAAGCTGCAAATACATACAGTGATATTCCACAAACATACTGGGCACATGATGCGATTGTTACAATGGCAAGCATTGACAGTACGTCTGTATTTGCCGGCGACCGTTACTATGCAACAGACCTTGCGACCCGCTCATTCTTCACAGCTGCTATCTATAACGCGATGAATGCTTCAAAATAATTTACCGAGACTTGTACTCCATCAGTGCAGGTCTCTTTTATTTTGTCAAAAAACCCCGATGCACCCTTTCTGAAAAATCCGGCTGATGCTTTATTCTATCCGAACTAATTGCGCTGTTGTAACGCCGTTCTGCGTTGTTTTAATCATGCCTGCGCCAGGTGCAAAATATTGGGTCCATTGTTCAAATGAGACCGCAACCACATGATGGAAGGTGCCAGCCGGGGTCGTGACCGTCAAATCTGTTCCGGTAATGGAATAATAGCTGTCCAAGTCGCCATATCCATCCCAAGTCTTCCCATGTACGATAGGATATTTCATTAATACTTTAAATTCCGAATACGGGTAACCAAAGTAGTAACCCTCGAGGTCCTCATTTTCTACAATGGAATGAGCGTATTCATTCCCGATAAAAACATCCCAAAGATTCCACCCATCATATTCCGTATCTGAATGGCGGTAATAATGCGGTCCAATCGTGTCAGACTCGTAATAAAAAACCTTCGACACATTCCGCTGATAGCTGAGCTGAACCGGGAATTCCACTTTGAAGACTGGATTCAATCCCCTAGCCAAAAAAGCAGCAAACTGCGAACGAGTTACCTTTTGATTAGGACGGTACGTTTGATCGCTATACCCAGCTGTCAAATTGGCCGCTATTATTTTCTGAATATAGGAATAACCGGCCATTGCCGGAGAAATATCGGTAAAAGGCACAACAGCTTCTGTTTTGAGATCAAAGGCTTTCGCGAGAAAAATCGCCATCTGCCCTCTGGAAACAATTTCATTGGGACGGAAGGTTCCATCAGAATAGCCAGAAATCATTCCCTTATCCACCGCTGAGGCAATATAACCGCTGGCTTGATGGCTCGAAGGCACATCCTTAAAGGCCGTTGCCCTCTTACTTCCATTTAAGTCCAGCGACTTGCCAATCATCACGGCCACATTAGCCCGTGTTACCCTCTCATCAGGGCGAAAGGTTCCATCGTCAAATCCGGAAATAATCCTTTCATTTTTTAAATACATCATTTCCTTGTAAAAAAGGTGCTCAGCATCCACATCGGAGAATTCAGCAGATGCACTCATCGTGAAACTGCTCCATACCAGCAAAAATGTGACCCATACAAAGAAATTTCTCTTCATAGCAGACCATCCCCCTTTATCTCTAAAAACTTAAGCCTGTACCATCATATGTACGACTCGCCTATTGTAGACTCTACTTTGATATTACCATATATTCACAGTAAGGCTTTGGAAATTATCTGAAAATTTATAGAAAAAATTCACAATAATAGAGTGTTACATCAACCTTATCGATAAAGCTCAAGCGCTTTTCTCTTCAGCAAACCCGACTTTGCGGCATTATTTTCGAAAAAAGCATTTATTTTCGGTCTTAATAGACATATTGGCTCCCCATCCAGATCATATTTCGCTTTTATCAGCCAGTTCCGAAGAGGTTCGACGGGTTACCGGGCTTTTTTAAAGCCTTCTTAATTGAAAAAGCTCTGCAGATTCTCCTTCTCTGCAGAGCCATTCGAACTTTACTTTATGCAACACGTGTCAAAGCATTACTGTGATACCCCGGATGGCGCTGTGGAATTTGTTTCAAAACTCCATATATCCGAGACGGTTCTCCCTGTGTAGTCATCCTCGGCTATCGTATACCAGTAGTAAGTCTGGCCAGGTTCAAGACGTCTCCATCTCACTTCAGCTTCACTTCCGCTTTTTACCCCTTTTTCTACATCAATTAGTTTGTCAGTGTATACATTGACGCTAAAGCTGTCTGTCGCAATGCGCTTTTGCTGGGCATCGAGGTCCAAATCAATGACGAACTCATCCTTTGCTCCGTACTTGTCGGTATCATAATAATTATAGTCATTCATGTAAGGCGAATAGGTATTCACAAGGATTCTATTCTGATCCTGATCAAAGTGCAGCAGACGCATATAGCCCTTTCCACCCTCAGGGCCTCCCTGGTAATCCATCAATACCTGGTACACCTTGCGATCCGGAGCACCGTCTCTATTATCATCTATCTCATCTATAAGAGTCTGTGCTTCATGATAGTGGCCTGAGAACACGATGAATACATTCTTGTTCGGCAAGACGACTTCATTGTACAGCTTATCTCCCATGGGATGTCTTGTACCGGATGCCTGCAAAAATTCATGGAAACACAGGATTGCCTTGCGATCCGGATGATCGGCCAGCACTTGATTCAGCCAGGCAATCGCCTCATCATCAATGCCCCAGCCCATATACACCATGATATAATCATTGCCATTGGCCGATATGAGATCATAGTGGCCGCGGTTATTCTTGTATGATCCACCGTAATAGGACCGATCTCGGTAGCGTTTTTCACCAAAATAGCGATAAAAGTTTGTGTAATCCGATGTTTTATGATCAACATCATGATTTCCTGCCAATACTCCGTTTGGAATATTGGCTTCATCCAACGTATCCATAAACATATCCGCATTATTCCACTGATATTCCTGATTGCTTTCATCCACTAAATCCCCGGTGTGGAATACATATTTAATTTTATAAGCATCCTGATTTTCTACAATCCACTTAGTCATGCGGTCGTAAATATAGGGATAGCTTTCCGAATAATACTGGGTGTCGGACATCCAGACGAAGGCATAGTCATATTTTTCCGGGGATGCCGGAATTTCATCCTGCACAAGGACATTCACCTTACTGTCCTGCACAAATTCTTCTGTAGCCACCGGTTTCGTCAAGGTGAAATCCTCCTTGCCGGCAATTTTATAATCAAGCATGATCCATTTGTTTTTCTTATGACTCCACGCATACATGGACACCTTCCTTCCTGGCAGAGAATGACCCTCCCATGATAATTCGACGATGTCTGTCTCATCAACCGAGCTGTCAATCGTGACGTCAAACCGGTGATATGGAAATTGCGAATCTGAATCGGTCACAAGATAATCATTATCCGAGGCGGAAATTTTGCGGATTTCCTCCGCCAAGACATCCATTTCCCCCGGCTGAACCATCATTTTCGGCGGTTCTGTATCAGCGGCATGCTTATAAACCTTCATCATCTTTGTATCAGACGGTTTATACTGGAAGCCTTGATAAAAAGAAACCCTCATGTCATCGTTCGTTGGGTCGGTTACTTTTACTTTTAATAGAGCATCGGTCCCCTCATGAACGGTACCGGATTCAGGCGCTATCAGCTCGGGTTTTTTCGGCAATTCATCCACGACCGAAAATGCCATCGACTGCTCTGCTTTATTCCCGACATTATCAACAGCTGTCATCTTCAGATGGTGTGCCCCGGGCGATAGTTTAGCCGACGATGTTTCATATGGAACATGAATCACTTGATTATCCAGCTTTACTTCGGTACTCTTGATTCCGGCAATGGCATCAACAGCGTTGGCATGGATCGTAAATTTCCCCTTGTACTCCTTGCCCTTTTCCATATTGGTTTCAATAGCCGGTGCTGTGTTATCCACCTTTACCTTGGCTGATACCTCTCGATTGACAGCATCTTTCGCCCGAATCGTATATGTGCCGTCCTTCATCTTGAGCGTATCCCATTTATATGTCTTCGCGAGCATTTTTTCACCGGGGATGTTGAAGGTAAAACCGGCTGCCGGGCTGGAATCCTTCATGGCAATGATTTTCTCCGGATGGTGACTGTTCGGATCGCGAATAACAGTTCCGTCTGCTAAAATCAGACGCACATTACGCAAACTGAAATCATCGCGATTTTCTCCGTTATCCCGTGGAAAAGGAGTAGCCTTATCCCCTGAACGAATCATAAAACGGTTCGGACCTGCCTTTAATTTCTCCGGTTGAACCGGAACGGTAATGGTCTTCCATTGCGGGATCCAATCATCAAAAATCCGAAGAATCTCATCTCCCATGGTGACACCGTTCTGGAAAAAGGTATTCACCCCTCTTACTTCAAAGGCCAGATAGCTCTCATATTCCAATGAACGGAAGGTGCTACCCGTAGGTTCCCTGTCATCGATATAGAGTTTCACCTGTTCCGGCCCTGCATCATCGGAAGCAGCCTTTAAAATTTCTTCACCTGAAAGAATATCACCCTTTTTGACATTCAATCTTAAACGGGCATCACTGCGGTCGCTGTTGACCTTAACCATATATTTCTTACTGGAAATTTCATTTGTCCCGTCCGAGACAACAAAATAATATTCAATCGATTTGCGTGCAATCAGCTCCGGAGCATATATCGTGTATGGATAGTGAAGCGTGTTATGATCCTGCTGCAGAAAAACCTTTTTATACTTCTTTTCTTTATTATTTTTATAAAAAAGCGCAACGGTTTTGACGATAAAATTATCTTGGGCATCAGCAGTCAGTACTAAATCGTCTGTCTGCTTAATTTCCTTCGTATCGGTCAAATTCTCAAATATCGGTGCTTTAGTATCCTTCGGAATCTCAACCGGCTTGATTGGAACCTGCGACTTCGAAATCTTGCCAGGAGTGGCAGCCTTCTTTCCCGGACTGACCTTTTTCATAATACTGCCGCCATCAGCCGGATATTTATAGGTGATCCCTTTGTCTTCATGGGTGTCATCGACATTAGAATGATTGGCATAGTAAGCAACCGAACTTTCAATATCGGTATTCGTGGCGATGACAATCCCTCTGTGACTATTATTTGCCATACCGGGAGAATAAATTTTCACAATATCCTGATTTTCCACTAATTGGCTTTTATAATGCCGATTGAAATCGGAAACCGTTTTTGCCTTGTTGCTTTCATTTATGATCCAGAATACCACGATTTTCTGTGACGGGATGGTAAAATCTGCCGGAACAGACTCCCACATCACATCGGTCTCCGGATCTGAGCCATAACGGTATTGAATATGATAATCCTTAAAATTTAGATCTTGATCACTGTTATTGTACAGTTCGATGAATTCATATCCGTCTTCGCTACCGACATTAGTTGAATCGGGAACAATTTCTGTGATCAGAAAGATTGGCAGCTTATTAAAGTCTACTTTCGGCTTTGCGACTGTAATCTTAAGCTCATTCGTTTTGATGTAATTTTTCCCATCAGAAGCCTCGATATAATAGACCAAATTCGATTCGACCACATTTCCCGGAATTTTGGCTGAAAAATGCCCCGGTTTTTCGGCTGTTATCGTCATCGATAGAGCCGTAAACGCTTCGCCGCCTTCCTTCTTATAATATACTGTTGCATACGGCACCGACTGGTTATCCTTGACGCTTGCTTCCAGTATGATGTCTGTATAGGCCTCACTGTTTTTGACGGGCTTATGTTTAAGGATTGGCGGACTAATGTCTTCTTCCATTTCTTCAATGTTGACCGGCTTCTCAGGAACCTGCTCCAAATCGAAGCTGCCCGGGGTCGGATTGGCAAGTACGGCCAGCTTGTTCATAATCGTGCTTGATTTGGGATAACAGTACTGCACAACCTTCCCGGCATTATTGGTCTCCTTTGGCAAATAGCTTGCAGATATAACCGTCTGTCCGACTTTATCCTTAATCGCTGCCCCTCTGTTCCCGCCATTATAAAATCTTTTGAAGCTCTTGATCTCAATAATCTGCTCCTCCGGGATACGAGTTCCGAATTTGGCATTAAAATCCGCCTTTGTTTTTCCGGAAGGGTTGTACCAAAATACAACCAGCTGTTGCGGAAGAATCACCGCATTCTCCTTCAGCATCATTGCTTTATCCGCATGACGACCTTTTATGTATTGATAATAAAATGAGTAGTTGTTTAAGGACAAAGGCTGGGTCGTGTTATTATACACCTCGAAATATTCATAATCATCTTTGCCGGCAGAATTCGGCGACATCTCCGTGATCAGGATATGTGGATATGAGTTAAAATCCTCCTGATCGGCTGCTGCTTCATCGCCATCCTTCAGGACCTTATTGACAAATTGCGCTCCGGGATCCTCTTCTCCCTGCGCTGCCTTTTCTCGATTGTCATCTTCCTCCGCTTCCATCACAATGGTGGAAGACACAAATTGAATCACAAATAGAAACACTATGATGAAAGATGATAACCATAATCCTAATTTTCGACCATTCATCATGGCATCCTCCTAAAAATGACACTCCATCTAAAATTCCATTATCTATTTTACTCTTTCTATAGTATTTGTAAAAAACTTATTAATATAGTGTAAATTTAAAAACAGAGGGACGGTCCCCGTTTCTCTCATTTCTTTTAAAAAAAAGGGACAGCAGGACCTCTCCTTCTAAAAAGAGCAACAGTGCTTCCATTTCCCTGAAAGGACAAGCGAACAAGCCAACTCAATGGTCAAGAGCCCCATGAATGATTCATTTCCAAATGGGCTATCGTAATATTTTCCCCTTATGAAAATTTTATGGAGAATGCTTTTCTTCCCCGGATACAGCACGGAAATCAAGTAAAATAGAGAGGAAAGATAATCATGTTTCACAATCCCTGCTGCTTCTGATAAACATTCACACGTAAATCACAAAATGATTCCCATTAAAGGAGCTGTCTAGTATATGAAACCGAAAGCGAAAAAGCCATTTTCTTGTTATGTCTTAATCTCCTTACAGCTATTTCTCGGGATTGGAGGGCTCTTTGGCGGCGGAGCATTGATACTTTCCCCTGATGGAGCTCTTTTGCGGATGCCGCTCGAAATACTAGAGCCCAGCCCTTTTCAAACTTACCTCATTCCCGGAATCATTCTCTTTGCTGTTATTGGGGTGCTCCCCTTATTCACTGCTATATTTCTCATCACAGAAAAACCGCTAAAGACCTTTGACAAATTAAGCATCTACCGCGAGAGCAGCTGGTCATGGAACTGGTCGCTTTATCTTGGTTTTATCCTCATTATTTGGATCGTAGTCGAAGTCTATATGATTCGTGCTATCGCCTTTATTCATGTGTTCTATGCCTTCCTTGGTCTTGCCATTCAGGCCGTTACCCTTTTGCCTTCCGTGAAGAAACATTATTCGTGAACGGTGAATAGTGAATGGTTATGAAAATAGAAGGAAAAAGCAAAAAGGAAATCAGTATCTCGGGGTGCCCATTCAGCTACATTGTTCACGCCAAACGGGTGCCCCGCAGTATTTTCCACCATCAACACATTATTGAAAGCAGCC